>CAUUCV010000027.1:0-7803 GCA_963543745.1 uncultured Candidatus Saccharibacteria bacterium
GCGTCGAAAACGACCGAGACGCTGGACCACACCGCGCTCGTATTGATTAACCACGCGAATTCCTGGAATTACCACGAATAGAGCGATAAGAATTAAGATTAAAATTGGCATAATAACTCTCCTTTTTAGTTTCATTTTAGCGATTTTGAGGAATAATGCAAGGGAGAGAAAAATCGGTAGACGGAATAGATAGACTAGGCTATATTAGAGTTAATAGATGGTAACCTACAAAATAATTTACGATATCACGCAAGACACTTATAACTGGTTTAATTCCATAAATAATTTTGGTGGAATTAAAAAACTAAAAGACGCTCAGGATATTGAGGTAGCTACTCAAATTGAGGGATTAAATTTTTCGGAAGCAAAGAAGATTCTGATTCCCTATCTTGAAGAAAGAAACACACGAATTGAGATGACGCCGGAACGATTCAAGCAAATCATGAGTTATTAACTAAATGAAAAATTTGAGTTAGCGATTAGACGACTCGAAGAAGTGACGGAGCATCCCCTAGCAATTAAAGATTGTGCGAAAAATCGCGCTAAGGAAATTCATAAAATTTCACCAGAGGCAGTGTCACCGAGTGAGGATTTATTATTCTTGATCACGACTTTTCCAGCGATGATTGTTTATTATGAGGAGGGAGTGATTTTCACCTATGCAAAAATCGATCATGAACTATGGGGGATGCCACTCGATGGAATTTTGCATGAGTTAATGCATTTTCAGACGAATTATTATTATCGAGAAAATCCAGATTCTGTGGTTTCTAGCCTTTCGAGAGGAGAATATTATATTCTGAAAGAATCTCTAACGGCCTTACTTGATGAGTCTTGGAAACCAATTATGACTTTGCCGGATGCAAGTTATCCGGAATTTCAAGCATTAAGAGATAAATTGCGAGAGTATTATTATGAATATCGTGATTTTGACAAACTAATGGAATATGGTGCAAAAGAGGTAAAAAATTATAAAATGTGATATAATATAGAGGTAGCCTGTTTATTTTACAGAAAGAGGGGAAAATTATGTATTTTGACAGATGTAAATTACAAAAAATGTCCGATGAAATCACATTAACGTTGAATGAGAGAATTGACAGAATGGAGCTCGTGGTAAAAGCCCAGTGTATACTGATTGGCCAAGACAAAAAAGGCAATTCTTATCAGAGTAACATCTTGAGACTGATTAACGATATGGGGAGGGGCCTTGTAAATCAATGTCAATCCACTATGCATGGTCATCGGGTGCAGAAAACTTATCACAGCACCGAATCGATTGCGTGGACAGTTGAAGAGTTTGATAACTACATCGATAGTTTCAATGATGCTACGAAATTGTTTCGAGATACCTTGGAGAAGTTTTGGCCTATGCGGAATTTTGAGCCGGTGGCGACAGAAACTAAAATTCCAACAGTCAGAGCAAAATTTGAAAGCTTAAGAGATGATTTAGTTCAAGAAGGTGAAGCAGGCTAAGAAAATTAAGGGACGCAAGATTTGCGCCCCTTTTGCTTTTTTGAAAAAATGTTATAATAATACAAAGTTATTATTAGGAAAAATAAGGGGTTATTATGTCTGGACACAGTAAATGGGCTACCACTAAGCGCCAAAAAGCAATCGTGGACGCAAAGCGTGGTGCAGCCTTCACCAAAATTGGTAACCAAATCGCAATTGCTGCGCGTGCTGGTGCCGACCCAACGATGAATCCATCTCTTGCGATGGTATTAGAAAAAGCTCGCAAGGCTAATATGCCAAAGGCGAACATCGAACGTGCGATTGCTCGTGCCGCCGATAAAAACGCCGCAGCTTTGATTGAAGAAACCTACGAAGCCTACGGACCGGCTGGGATTGGTTTGATTATCGAAATTGCTACCGATAATAAAAACCGCACCATGCCAGAAGTCCGCAATGCACTTTCAAAGAACGGCGGCCGCATGGCTGATCCTGGATCCGTGATGTTCCAATTTGCACGTAAGGGTGTGATTTTCATCGAAGATAAGGGTGAAGACGCACTAATGACGGCTTTGGATGCTGGCGCAGAAGACGCCAACGAAACGGAAGATGGCATCGAAATTATCACCGAACCAACCGATTTGATGAAGGTGCGCAAGAACTTGATCGATGCTGGGCTCAATGTGGATTCTGCAGAACTCAAATATCTACCAAATAACACCGTAGAGGTGAGCGAGGCAGATGCGGAAAAGGTAGACAAACTACTGGATGCCGTAGATGACCTTGACGATGTGATTAACGTCTTCACTAACGCAGCTTAATTTGAAAAGGAGCCTTCGCGGGCTCTTTTTTGCGGAAACCTTAATGGACTACTTCTTGCTGGAGTTTTAGCAAAATTTATTGTTGGATTTTTCGAGCAGGTTTTCCTAGGATGATTTTTCACTTTACGGGGAGGATATTTTCTGTTATGATAGTAAGTGGAAGGGTGGCCGAGTGGTTGATGGCACCGGTCTTGAAAACCGGCAAGTTAACGCTTCGCAGGTTCGAATCCTGTCCCTTCCGCCAGAAAGTGGTACCGTAGCTCAGCTGGTTAGAGCGTAGGACTCATAAGCCTAAGGTCACTGGTTCAATCCCAGTCGGTACTACCAAAAAAAATTATAGAACGGCGATGAGCCGTTTTTTCTTATGGTAAAATAGTTACATGATAGCACACGTAGAAGGTACGATTGCGGAAAAATTCACCGGGCAGATTATTGTGGATGTGCATGGTGTGGGTTACGAAGTGAATCTTTCGACAATTGATTTTGAAGAAATTAACGTAGGGGAAACCAAGAAATTTTATACTTATCACGCAGTGCGTGAGACTTCAGAGGATCTCTATGGCTTTACTACTCTGATGGCCAAGAAAATTTTTGAAATGCTAATTTCTGTGAACGGGATTGGCCCGAAGGCCGGTATGGCGATTCTCTCTCTAGGTACACCTGAGGAAGTACGTAACGCTATTGCCAATGCGGATAGCAGCTTTATTAGCAAGGCGAGCGGCGTGGGGAAAAAATCAGCCGAGCGCGTAATCGTCGATCTAAAAGATAAGGTAGGATTACCAAGTCATTACACTGGCGCAGAAATTCAGGTGAAGAAGCCGGAAAATAATGAGGCTCTCGATGCTCTGATGGCACTTGGTTTTAATCTAAAGGAAGCGACTGAGGCATTAAAAGAAATTGATGCAGATTTGCCAGTGGAAGATCAGATTCGCCTGGCGTTAAAAAATCGTTAAAGTGGAGAGTTCTCGAGAAAAAATAGTTCCAGCCAGGAACTATTTTTATTAGAATTTTGGTGTGAGATCTATTTTTCCAGATTTGGCACATTTAGGGTGTCAGAAGAAGTGTCGGCCGAGTTAGACGCGAGGTCGGTTTTTTCAAGTGAAGTGTCGGATTCTTCAGATGAAGTATTAATCTCTTCAGATGGAGTTTCTTTAATTTGACGAGTACGATGGTCAATATGAATGGTGTTCAGAGTGGCAGTCTCTGGCTTGGCTTCAGATTTTTGGTTTTTGTTGGCAGTTAAAATTTCAGAGAGTGATTTTTTATCAGTGTCAGCTGGGACTTCACATTCAGCGTCGGCAGGAATTTCACCTTTTTCGATGTGAACATAGTGGGTGATAGTTTCAAGCTCATCAGTAGGCGTGTCGAGATATTTGAAAATATAGGTAGTTTCATCACCGATAGTCGACATACGAAGTGTACCCACCTCGAAGAGATGCTCGAAAAGACCGGCTTGCTTAAAAGATACGTCTTCCACAGAAACTAAATCAATCACATTCATCGCAGTATCAAAAAGCGAGTTGGCGACACGTTGAATGAGACGCTTATTGGTGACAAAAAGTTTATTGGTAGTATAAACATTAAGACTAATCAAGGTCGCAATCCAGACGGTACCAAGCACAATCGCGATAACCAAGAGGAAGAAAGCGCGCCCATTAGTATCGAGGGCAAAGACAAAAGAATTTCCCGCATTGATCAAAATATAGAGAGCAAAAAGCAAAATACTAGCTAGACAAGCTCCGGCAAAGATTAAAATTGGAATAATTTTAGTACGTTTAATTTCGAGAACAATTCGCTCGCCAGCCTCAAGAGAAATGCCCAATTTTGGATTATAATTTTTCTGCTTCATACGCTTCCCTGTTAAATTAGTTATATTATAACATATTTTCAGGTAATTAGAGAGAAGCGAGGTGACGCTTGGCTTTTTCGGTGACGATACGACCACGTGGGGTCTTTTCAATGAAGCCAAGTTGAATCAAAAATGGTTCATAATAATCTTCAATCGTGGTAGCTTCATCACCGGTCAGGGCGGCAATAGTAGTGAGACCAACGGGGCGGTTACCATAATTATCGAGCATTAGCTGCAACATATTACGGTCAGCCGGATCAAGACCAAGCGAATCGATTTCCATAAGCCCGAGAGCCTGCGTGGCAATATTCAGGTCTACTGATCCATCACCATGGACATCAGCAAAATCACGCACGCGCTTCATCAGGCGGTTAGCAATACGCGGTGTGAGGCGAGAACGCGCAGCCAAGGTAGCGGTAGCTTCTTCGGAAATTTCTGTACCAAGAATATTGGCAGTACGAGCAATAATTTGACCGATTTCCGATTCGTTGTAATATTCGAGACGATGCGTGATCCCGAAGCGGTCACGAAGTGGCCCAGCCAACGAACCAGTACGGGTGGTGGCGCCAATTACGGTAAAATGCGGCAGGTCGAGACGCACCGAACGAGCAGCCGGACCCTTACCGATCACGATGTCGAGCTTGTAATCTTCCATGGCGGAATAAAGAATTTCTTCTACGGCGCGACGAAGACGATGAATTTCATCAATAAAAAGCACGTCGCCATTTTGAAGATTGGTTAGGATGGAAGCGAGGTCGCCGGCACGCTCAATGGCTGGTCCAGAGGTGACGCGCAAATTGGAACCAAGTTCGTGGGCAATGACGTTAGCCATGGTGGTTTTACCAAGACCCGGTGGACCATAAAGTAGAACGTGATCCAGAGTGGTCCCGTCGTTACGTTTTTTCACCGCTGCGATAGCGATCTTCAGATTCTTTTTCAAGCGCTCCTGGCCGATATACTCGGCAAAATTGGTTGGGCGAAGACTGACTTCTACTGCTTGCTCTTCCTGATCCTCCTCGTGCGATATATTGTCGATAACTCGCTCGATTGCCATAATCCTCCGTCTTTTGCTTAAATGCGTTATAATAGATTATACCATTAAGAAAGGAGCTAAATGTCCGATATTGATAAATCTAATTTTAAAAATAGTAAGACTTATGATAATCTAAAAACCGCTTTTGCGGGAGAATCCCAAGCTCGTGTGAAATACCAGTTCTTTGCTTCTCGTGCAAAAAAGGATGGTTACGAACAGATTGCTGAAATCTTTACCGAAACTTCCGACAATGAAAAAGAACACGCTAAGCTTTGGTACAAGTACCTCAATGACGGCGCTGTAGCTGACACCAGAACCAACCTCGAAATCGCGGCTGCTGGTGAAGATTACGAATGGACTGACATGTACAAAGAGTTCGCTCGTATCGCCCGTGAAGAAGGTTTTGATGAAATCGCAGATAAATTCGATGGCGTTGGCGCAATTGAAAAAGAGCACGAAGAACGCTACCGCAAATTGATCAAAAATATTGATGACGATGTAGTCTTTAAGTCCGAAAAAGTTACCGTCTGGAAGTGTCGTAACTGTGGTTACACCTTCGTAGGCGATGAAGCACCTGAAGTTTGCCCAGTGTGTGCACATCCAAAAGCCTACTTTGAATTGCGTGCAATTAATTACTAAAATACATTAAATCAGAAACCCACTTATTTTTTGAAAACACGCTCTAGGCCGCTCGGCCAAGCTTATGGTTTTCAAAATAACAAGTGGGCTTTCTGATTTTTAAACTATAATAAACCGTACGCAACTTCAAAGTTTAAAAATAACAAATACTCTTCCAGCCTTTTTTGTTCGGTAAAATCACACGCAATTTCGAATCAGAAAAAAAGAAGCCATTTGTGCTTCTTTTTTAGAAGAGAATGTCGTCTTGCCTTTTGAGGACATAAGCCCGGGCAAGCGCCCTTGAGCGGTCCGATAAAAGGCATGCGACATTCTCCCCTAGAGCGTATCAGGAACGAGGTATGCGGCGTTCTTTAATTATGGCGGTTTTTCTTGATGTAGTCGTCTTCTTTTTCAAGTCTAGCGCGGAGCGTGTATTCCCGACATTTGCCATTATTACAATCGGCGGAAATATAATTAAGTGAGCCGCCTTCACCATTAATATAAACACCATTCGGATCGGTGAATAATTTAGGGTCCATAACCGTGAGATTTTCATCGGTGATGGTTTCTGGATAATAGCCATTCTTAGCATAAAAACCTTCTTCGAGGGCATAATACATGGCGTTAATCGCTTCCTTGCGTTGCTCATCACGATGCATGGCGTCGAGATTTTGCTTCTGCAAGAAGAAAAGAACTAGGGCGATCGAAACAAAAACTAAAACTACCACGAGTTCAATAAGAGTGAAACCAGATTTTTTGACTGTTTTATTCATACTCCCATTATACATGGAATTTTGGGTTTTCGCTGAGAGATTGGTATAATTTCAATATGAAAGCTACTAAACAATATGTCTGTCAAAACTGTGGCGCGCGTTATAGCAAATGGGCTGGCCACTGTAATAACTGCGATGCATGGAATACCATCGTGGAGGATTTAGTAGTTGAGGATAGTTCAAGTGCGGGTAAATTTGCTCTGGCACAAGCTAAGAGTAGCGGCAAAACTTTGAGTTTTTCAAGTATTAAAGAGATTGCTGCTTCGGATGAAAAAGAGCGATTGAAGACCGAATTCGATTCCCTGAACGAAGTGCTGGGTGGTGGGGTTTTACGCGGCTCAGTAATTCTCTTTGCTGGGCAGCCGGGCATTGGTAAGTCGACGATTTTAATGCAGATTTGCGCGAAGATTGCCAATGGCCACAAAGTACTATATGTTTCCGGCGAAGAATCAGCTGGACAGGTCAAAATGCGAGCTGTGAGATTAGGAGCAAATTCAGAAACTTTAAGTTTTGCGGCTTCGACTTCTGGGAACGACATCGCTAAAACAATTGCCGATGGCGAATTTGAATTAGTGATCGTCGACTCGATCCAGACTTTGGCGATTAACGAAATTTCTTCGGCGCCGGGGACGGTTTCACAAATTACTAATGCCGGCAATCTAATTATTCAAGCTGCGAAAAAGACCGATACAGCGGTGATTATCGTGGGACATGTGACGAAGGAAGGGACCTTGGCGGGACCGAAAGTTTTGGAACACCTGGTAGACGTAGTGCTGAATTTTGAAGGTGATCGCTACGGCGGTTTTAAGACTATTCGTGCGGTTAAAAACCGTTTTGGTTCGACCAGTGAGGCGGCGATTTTCGAAATGACAGAAAAGGGTTTACGGGAAGTACAAAATCCTTCGGCGGCGCTACTAGCAGAGAGGCAAAACACGGATGGTTCAATTATTTTGGCAACTTTGGAAGGCACTAGGCCACTACTAGTGGAGATTCAGGCCTTGGTCTCGACCACAAATTTTGGTTACCCAAAACGTGCAGCTTCGGGTTTCGACCTAAATCGTTTGAATTTATTGATCGCAGTGATTGAGCAACGCACAAAATTAAAACTAGATGATAAAGATATTTTCCTAAACGTGGTGGGCGGGATTAAGATCAAAGATTCGGCTGCAGACCTCGCAGTATGCCTTGCGATTGCTTCGGCGGCGGCAGGACGCAAGCTCAGTGAAGAATATGTAGTGTTCGGCGAGGTGGGTCTGG
>CAUUCV010000028.1:0-7459 GCA_963543745.1 uncultured Candidatus Saccharibacteria bacterium
GACGCCAGATTTACCGACCCATCAGGAAGCTTATGAATTTTTGCGTCAAATTGGTTTTCAAACTTCCGGTCAAGATCATGTCTATACGCATCTCAACGAAGTTTTTGCTGAAATCAAACATCTTGGACAAGTGCGCGGCGACTTTCTCTTTAACACCGATGGTATGGTGATTAAAATTAACGATCGTAAAATCTATGCCGAGCTTGGCATCGTCGGTAAAACTCCTCGTGCCGCTGTGGCTTTTAAATATCCTGCAGAAGAATCCACCTCCAAAGTACGCGATATTGTCATTTCGATTGGTCGTACCGGGGCGGCTACGCCGGTGGCCATCCTAGATCCCGTGGAAATTGCCGGCAGTACCGTGCGTCATGCTACTTTGCATAACTCTGATGAAATCGAAAAGCTCGATATTCGGATCGGTGACACCGTGATTGTTTATAAGGCTGGTGATATTATTCCCAAAATTAAAGAAGTCTTACTTACTCTTCGCCCAGAGGGCACCGAGCCTTTTGATTATGAGCAGGCTCTCAAAAATCAATATCCGGAGCTTGAATTTGAGCGTCCAGATGGGGAAGTAGTTTACCGCGTGAAGGGGCAGGATTCAGATTTTATTTTGCGTCGTAATCTTGAATATTTTGCCAGTAAGCAGGCACTTAATATCGAGGGTCTAGGCGAGAAAAATGTTAATTTATTAGTGGACGCTGGCCTCTTAAAAAGCCTAGTTGACCTCTACCGTTTGCAAAAATCAGATTTGATTAAACTCGAACGTTTCGGTGAACTTTCGGCCACTAAATTACTGAATGCCATCGAGGGAACTAAGCAGGCGCCGCTCGCCAAATTTATCACCGCACTTGGTATTCGTCATGTCGGCGCACAGACCGCTGTCGCGCTAGCTGATGCTTTTCAGTCGCTTGAAGCTCTTCGTGACGCCACGGAAGAGGAACTCCTAAAAATTCCTGATATTGGTCTGACAGTTTCTGAATCAATTTTGGCTTACTTCGCCGATGAAGATAATTTGAAACAGCTTAATGATTTTAAGGCGCTCGGTGTAGATCCAATCTATATTAATCACGATAACGCTCCACTTAAGGGTCAAAGTTTTGTCGTCACCGGCACCCTTACCGATCTGGGTCGTGAGGAAGCGGAAGATTTGTTACGCGAAAAAGGTGCTACCGTTACCAGTTCCGTGACCAAAAATACTACCGCCTTAATCGCCGGCGCTAAGCCAGGTGCTTCGAAAGTTACCAAAGCCGAAAAACTTGGTATTAAAGTTATCTCTGAAGCAGAATTTCGTGAATTAATTAAATAAATTCATGAATTTGAAACACAAAAATAGGTGCCATCTCGCACCTATTTTTAGTTCGTGATCTAGGATAAGATTTTGAGTTCTCCTAGAATCTTACTCTTATAGTCTAGGTTGGAATTAAGTTCTCTTAGAATTCCACCGTCTTTAGTCCTAGTTTTCCGCGAAAGGATTTTTCAAAACTAATTCTGGATTAGCCTCCGCAATGCGCATTAATTCGTTGTACTTTGCGATGCGTTCCGAGCGGGAGAGGGAACCAGTCTTGATTTGTCCCGTACCGAGTCCGACTGCGAGGTGCGCGATGGCACTATCTTCGGTTTCACCCGAGCGGTGTGACATAATTGTGTGGTAGCCAGATTTTTGCGCCAAAACCACAGCGTCAATGGTTTCGGAAAGTGAACCAATCTGGTTTGGTTTAATCAAAATCGCATTCCCCACTTTTTCGTCGATACCTTTTTGTAGTAGTTTTACATTGGTCACGAAGAGGTCGTCGCCGACTAATTGCAACTTATTACCGAGTCGCTCGGTGAGCACTTTCCAGCCCTCCCAGTCATTTTCCGCCAGGCCATCCTCGATGGAAACGATCGGATATTTCTCTAGCAACCCCTCATACCAGTCAATCATTTCGGCACTGGTCTTGGTCTCACCAGAGGTCTTTAATTTATAACCGCCGTCTTCGTAAAATTCCGAGGAGGCAATATCCATCGCAATCGCAATATCTTTACCTACGACGTAATTCGCTCGCTCAATTGCTTCGCAAATTAGTTCCAAAGGTTCATTGTTGCCGCCGAAAACTTTTGGTGCATAACCACCCTCATCGCCTACCGTAGTGACATAATTTTTTTCTTTCAGAACCTTCTTTAGTGCGTGGAAAGTTTCTGCCCCCATGCGAATCGCCTCGTTGATATTGGTCGCCGCGATTGGCATCAGCATATATTCCTGAAAATCCGTACACCAATCCGCATGCGCACCCCCGTTCATTACGTTCATCATTGGCATCGGTAAAGACATCCGGTCAGAGATGCCGGCAATTTTTGCCACATATTCATAAAACGGCATTTTCATGGCGCGGGCCGAAGCCTTTGCTAAGGCTAGAGAAACCGCCAAGATTGCATTCGCCCCGAGGTTGGATTTATTTTCCGTACCGTCGAGCTGAATCATTAATTGATCGATCTCTCGCTGGTCGACGTGTTTACCTACAAGTAGGCTACTGATTTTAGTATTAACGTTACGTACGGCCTGCATGACACCCTTGCCGTCGTAAAAATTTTTATCCCCATCACGTAATTCTAGCGCTTCGCCACTACCAGTCGATGCGCCAGATGGCACCATTGCTCGACCCGCACTACCGTCAGATAAAAAGACGTCAGCTTCTACCGTCGGATTGCCGCGGCTGTCGAGAATTTGCCTTGCGTGAATTTCTTTGATTGTGATATTTTCCATAGTTTTATTATAGCATTAGCATTTTAAAACTACCCTGAAAACTACCCCAAAAACTATCGGATTTTTAGGCTTTGATTACGACCAACATTCTCTATCTGTTCCACCCCTGATGACAAAAATCCCTGGATAGAGTATAATAACCCCATTAAGTTTTTACTTAAGTGCAAAATATTGGGTACTTTAAAAGGTAAAGTTTGACTTCATAAGGAGGGGACATGAAAAACTTGAATGAGAAAACTAGAACTGGTGGCAAAAGTCGCTCCGTTGAGGAGACGCTAACGGTGGAGCTGGCTGAAGTGTTCGGTCGAATTTCGACCAGAAAGCATCAGAAAAATACTTTGATCGCATTAATTGTGATTCTTAAATCTTTTCTGAATGGTGAACTTTATGGTCGTGATATCTCTAAAATCTTATCGAAAGAGCTTCTTTTTGAAAACTACGACGAACTGATAAAACAGGGAATTTCCATTGATATTAACAAGCTGATGACGTCTTTTGGTCAGGAAGATTACTCGGATGTTTATCATGGTTCGGAATTTGTTACGGAAAATGCCGGTCTATTTATCCAGCGCGGGGCGTCACTCGATTTATTGCTCGGCCAGTTTCTCATTCATGATGGCTGGAAGAATATCGAGAAATTAATTCAAGCAGGTGTACCGGTTACAGATCTGCTAAATAAGAAACGCATGCTTTTGTACATGAATGATTATTTTGAGCTTACGGTTGACCGTGTGAAAACTATCATGAACTGGTTTCTGCGCCACGGCGCGACCAAGCCTCAGATTGGTGATTGGTTAAAATCTGAACTAGGTAAAAACGTACCAATTCAACTTCTTCGCGACCACATGATTAATTGGGCAGAGTATGGCATTGATCCATCCAAGGTATATACTATGCCTGGTCCAAACCCAGGCGATCAGGAGGGGTATTACAAGGAGTAAGCTTTACTGAAAAATCTCTGGCTCTAGTCAGGGATTTTTTCTGCGCCACTAATTATAAGAAAATCCTCAGAACAATCATAAGCATTTTTTGCAAAATCGTAATGATTACGGTTAAGCTATTTACAAAAAACATAAAAAGTGGTATAATGAATCAAATTGATATAAATCATAGAGTTAATTGGAGATTATCATGCAAACTAATCAACCTAACCGCGCAAAACGTTTTCGTATTATCGTTTTCGCTACCATCATCGCTCTTATCGTAGTGGTTTTTGGTGCTTGGATTATTACTTCAGCTATCAAATCTGCTGAAAAGTCCCGCCAACAAGAAATTGCTACCGAGGGGTCTAAGGAAGAAAAAACTAATAAGACCGAGACTAAGGCAGAAAATAAGACTGAGGCTAAATCTGAAGCTAAGTCATCTGAGAAGACCAACAATCAAGGTCAAACTAATAAGATTTCTACTACTTCCCCAGCCGATCAGTACCAAAACAATAAAACTACCGCTACGTCAAATACTACTAACGGTGCTACCAAGGCCACTTCTGACCTCCCAAGTACTGGTCCAGAAGATCTCGTCTTCACCGCACTTCTCGCTGGTGTAGCTGTCTATCTTGTTTGTTTGAACCTCAATCATAAAAAATCTGTCGCCTAACCGACGGATTCCTAGAAAATCTCCACTTTGAGTGGAGATTTTTTGTTTGAGGAGCTTTTCTTGTCTTATTCTGATTAAACTTATGCTAAAATATAGAAGAATATTTGAGCAAACTTAATCACGAGAAAGGGAAGTATGGCGGATAAATTCGATTTTGACCTCGAGGTCAATCCGATTGAAACAGGCCCAAAAAATCAAAACAAGGAAACTGGTGTAAGTGTCAATAGCGTGCATTTTAATGCCCAGGCATCGGAACCAGCTAAAACGCAAAGTGTAGATACTGAAATTCCAAAAACCGAAAGTTCCAGTGTTCTATCAGATGATTTAATTAATAATATGGCCGATTCTATCTCTGAAGAATCAGTAGAAAATCCGATTTTAGCCGCCGAAGTTGCAGAAGACGTTGCAACTTCTGAAAGCACCGAAATCTCAGAAAATAAAGACCACATTCTCGACGAGGTTCTAAAAGAAAATAATTACGAAGAACTAACCGAAGATATTGCTACGACCGCCAGTTATAGTTCCGCCTCCTCCGCTTCCGAGTTTGTTCCAGATTCCGCGTCTGACTCTGCTTCCGATCCCACCCACGAATCTATTTCTGATTCCGCTTCCGAAAATACCGAAGCTAATACCGAAGCCGAAACTCCGGCCAAAAAAGAGAAAACCAAAGCTCAGAAAATCTTCCTCCATCTCCTTGCTGCGCTTATCGCCGCCGGTATCGCGCTCTTTGTTTACTTTTTCTTCTTCGCAAACGTTAGTGCCAGCACTTTTTCTAAAATCTTCCACAAAATCAGTGGTTCCGATATTGAATTCCAACAATTTGTCACCGGTGACGCGCTAAATACCAAGGGTGAAAGTCAAATCCAGCAGGCTGACCTTCGCGTTAGCTTGAGTCGCGGTAGTACAGAAAATTCTGCCGCCGTCCACGCCACTCTAAATTTCACCATGAAGGGTGATAATTCGCCAATTTTGCTAGGTCTTGAGGGGATTTTGGCCCAAGATGGCAAAATTTATCTGAAGCTCGACCATTTGAAGGATAGTTTGACCGCCGTACTGAAGGGTTCGGGAAAAGAAATTAACTCAGAAATGCAAAAATCGCTCGATGACTTTGCCATGGAAATTGAAAACAAATGGCAACGTATTGATGCTGACGAAGTAATCGCAGGTGTAGGTAGTGCGCTAGGCTTTACCTTACCAAAAGTTTTACAGAACGGTATTGCCGGGACTCTTTCTTGCGTGACTCAAAACGTAGGCAAGACTCTCGATCAGCAATCCGACCTCATGGCTAAGCTTTACCGCGACAATCAATTTGCCAATTTCACTGAGTTAAGTAGCGAAGAGTCTGTTAGTTACGCCAAGCTTTCGGGTGATTTCGGTAAACTCTACCGCGTCACTTTTAACGATAATAAACTTAGCCGTTTCCTCGAGGCTGCCAATAAAGCCTCCCAAAATACCGAAATTTCTAAATGTCTCTCGAATGCCTACTCTCTTGCCCCAAACTCCTATGAAGAGGAAGAGCAGGGTGTTTTGAAAGATAAAACCATCAAAGATTACGACAAGTATATCCAAGAAATCAAGAGCACTGTTAATATCTTCGTGGGTATCGATATTTTTACGGGCGATATTAAGGGGCTAATCTTTACCACTCCTAGCCAAAAGAATTCAAAAGAGCTTGACCAGACTCACGCCGTGATGCGTTTCAAAGATTCTAAGAAAAAGGAAATTAAAGTCCCAGCTGAGCCCACTCCAATCTTTGATAGCCTGAGTAAGATTTTGAAGCTCGATCAATTCGAGGAAATCATGAAAAAGACCCCACTCCAGAACTCACTTCAGGGTACCACCGATGCCGAAAAACTCCTAAAAGACGCTAACCTTATCTAATAAGCTAAAAGCATCACGGTCTAAGATATCAAACCCAGGTGTCCTACTCTAACCCCTCAAGTGCATCACTTTGAGATGTCAACCCAGATGCCCTACTCTAACCCCTCAAGTGCAACACTTTGAGATGTCAACCCAGATGCGAATTTTGTAAAAAATCAGAAATATTTTATAATTAAAATAATGATTTCGGCGGAACTCAAAGCTAAACTGAAAACACTCCCCAGTAGTCCTGGGGTGTATTTTCATAAAAACCGCGAAGGGGAAGTGATTTATGTGGGCAAGGCGGCGGTCTTAAAAAATCGGGTTCGCCAATATTTCCAAAACACCGAAAAAGACCCCAAAACCGAAGCTTTAGTGGCGGAAATTTACGACACCGATTGGCTGATCGTCGATACCGAGATGGATGCGCTCTTTCTTGAGTCAGAAATGATTAAGCGCTACATGCCGAAGTGGAATATTTTACTTCGTGACGATAAAACTGTCAGTTACGTCCGGATTAATATGGACCAGCCAGTACCGGATGTCTCGATTACTCGTAACCCCCTCGATGATAAGGCCACCTATATTGGCCCGTTTTACGCTAAAACTACCATCATTAAGGCCCTAAGGGTACTTCGTAAAATCTTCCCTTACTATGACAAACCTTATAACGGCAAGAAAACTCTCGACACCGATCTCGGCCTCACGCCAGGTATTGAGATTGGCAAAACCACCGAAAAAGCTTACAAAACTGAGCTCCGTCGCCTCATTCGCTACCTCAATGGCGACCGAGATAATTTATTAAAAGAAATTGAGCGCGACATGCACCGCCACGCCTCGCTTGGTGAGTTCGAAATGGCCGCCAAACTCCGCGATGAATACTTTGGTCTGAAGGGGCTAAAGCGCAAAATTATTTTTTCCGACAAGGAATTTCTTGATTTGTCCTCTGACCAGGCATTATTACAACTTCAGAAGCTCCTTAATCTCGAGTCGGTCCCTCGTCGTATTGAGGGGTACGACATTTCTCATATTTCTGGTTCCGACACCGTGGCTAGTATGGTGGTTTTTAAAAATGGGGTAGCTAGTCGTGCCGATTATCGTAAATTTAAGATTCGTAGCAGTAAAAATGATGATACCGCTAGCATGCGTGAGGTGGTGACGCGCCGCCTTAAACATCCGGAATGGGAATATCCCGACCTGATTATCTTGGATGGCTCCGATTTGCAGCTTCGGGCAGTTTTACCTCTGTTAATTGAG
>CAUUCV010000029.1:0-7433 GCA_963543745.1 uncultured Candidatus Saccharibacteria bacterium
GCCCTACCTAGCCCAAACATATATCGAAAATCCCGCACATTACTTGTATCAAAACTTGAAATATTTAGATTTTTCAAACCTTCCATACCACCAAACATTCCGTTCATCGTAGTTACACTACGCGTATCAAAACTTGGCAAACTCAAGTTCTCTATCGCCAGCATCGAATTAAACATGTTCGACATATCCGTCACTTTTGCAGTATTAAAATTATTCAGGTTCAGTGTTGTCACTTTTGCCACCCCACCAAACATATCTTTCATAATTGTTACATTAGAAGTATCAAAGCTCGAAACATCCAAACTCTCCAGCGCCCACATATTATTAAACATTTTTTCCATCGTCGTCACACGACTAGTATTTAGATGCCCTAAATTTAGTGTTTTTATTTTATGATCCCGAGCAAACATCATCGCCATATCTTCCACCTTTGAAGTATCAAAATTTGATATATCTAACGACTCAAGTTCAAGCATATTTGCAAACATATTTCGCGTCTTCTTTACATTTCGCGTATCAAAATTCGACACATTAAGATTTTTAATTTTTCGTACGTCATAAAACATATTAACCATAATCTCAACTTTACTAGTATTGAAACTCGACAAGTTTAAATTCACAAGCTCTCGCGTCCCAGAAAACATATCGTTCATATAGACTACATTCGAGGTATCAAAGCTCGACAAATCTAAATTTTTTAATGCAAAATTTGCGTAAAACATACTTGTCATATTATTTACTTTTGAAGTATTAAATCCAGCAAAATTTACCGATGTTAAACTCGAACAATTAGAAAACAAATCTCGCAAATTTTCTATATTTTTGCCATCAAAATTTCGCATGTCTATTTCTTGTAAGCCACTAAAATTATGGAACATAAAACTGCTATCTTTGCTTAATTCAATTTTTTCCGCATCAGAATAATAATATACAGTCCCAGAAGCCATATCGAACCAAGCCAAGATTTCATAATCTGAATCTGGGTCTTCTATATTTATAGCTGCCTGCGACACGCTTGGTCTCGTCACTGACTTTTTTACATACCGGATATTAGTCATCATCGCCACACTACTATCCCACGAAGCAAACCCCGTATTTGTATCTAGAGCTCCTACTCTGACATTAAAATCCGGGCCATTTGTCATTATGGCGCGCATCGTGTATGGGTTTGAGACAAAAGAAAGGATTAGCTTGTTCGTATAATTCCCTGACTCCAGATTATCTGCTAATTTCATACCGATGCTTAACTGGTTCAATTCATTTCCATTAGTCTTACCTGCCGTCTGCAAAATTTGTGCTGGGCTAGAAAGTGCTGGAATCGGTGCATAGCTTGAAGTTCCACCGAACTTATATCCCCAAGTGTTATTTGGTAAATTATTTAAGGATAAATTCGTGCTAACCGAATTAATTTTCGCCCCGGTAGCTGAACCGGCATTCGTTAGTGCAGTGTTTTCCGTTTCAGAACTCAATGTAGCAGTGTAGCCAGTGTGGTTATTGGTGTTCACGATAAAATTAAACGGTATCTCTGTGGTCTTATCCGTACTATTTATCACTTGATTTC
The DNA here is from genome assembly GCA_963543745.1 of uncultured Candidatus Saccharibacteria bacterium. Classification (GTDB taxonomy): domain Bacteria; phylum Patescibacteriota; class Saccharimonadia; order Saccharimonadales; family Saccharimonadaceae; genus Nanosyncoccus. The sequence goes on from CAUUCV010000029.1 coordinate 1,562, forward strand.
CATTCACCTGCAGATTAGCTTGGTCTACAGAAGCGGAAAGTGTCGGAATATATAAAGCAAAAGTGTTTTTACTGAAAACTAAATTAGAAAAAGAAACTACCGCCAAAAACAATCCGAGAAACTTCAATTCCCGTCTAAACCACCCCCCCCCGCGGGGTTCAGTAGTCGTGATTTTTGGCCTTGCATATGCATTTATTTTAACATAAACGTTATGGTTTTATGCTATTTAAAGGTGTCTCATAGTTTTTAGATTTACAAAAAAGCGCTATTTATCATTCCATCAATCTATAAAGAATGTCGTCTTGCCTTTTTGAGGACATAGGCTTGGGTAAGCGCCCTTGAGCGGTCCAAAAAAAAGTCATGCAACGTTCTTCCCCTTGAGCGTATCCGGAACGAAGTATGTGGCGTTCTCTTCCCCTTGAGCGGTCTGAAAAAAGGTATACAACATTCTTTCCTAAGATTTTCTAGTAAAATATCCTGGACGGCCATGAGCTGGATCATCGATACACAGCCAAGATTTATCAGCCGCACCAGGATTATTAAGATACGAACCGTTCCCTCCACGCAACCTTACTTGTCCCATAAAAGCGTAGCTCCAATCAGTAACATTGTCCGTAATAAAATTATCACCAACGTAAATGGTTTCCAATCTTTGAGGTGAATTACTTACAGAAAACATATAACTCATGTCTTTTACTTTTTTAGTATTAAATGATGATAAATTAATCGTCACTAAATTATTTGAATCCCTAAACAAATCACTCATATCTTCAACATTTTCTGTATTAAATGATGATAGATTAATATTTGTCAGACCTGGCATATATGCAAACATACTATCCATATCGGTAACTTTACTAGTATTAAAATTAGACAAATCAAGACTATTTATTTTCATCACACCATAGAACATCCTATTCATATTAGTTACATTCTCCGTATTAAAATTAGGAATTAATAGCGTTTCAAGATTATGCATATTGTAAAACATTCCATACATACTTTTTACATTCACTGTATTAAAAGACGTAAGATCCAGTGTCTTTAATTTTGTTGCGGCGTTAAACATGTTGGACATATCATTCACCTTTCTAGTATTAAAACTGAAAAGATTTAGGTTTTCTAAACTGCCCATACCATGAAACATGAAACTCATATTCTCCACATTACTCGTGTTAAAATTCGAAAGATTAAGTGTCGCTAATTTATTCACGCCATAAAACATCCCATTCATATTTGTCACCTTTTCTGTATTAAAAGATGCAATATTCAGTTCATTTAGCTCCGCCATACTATGAAACATCGCACTCATATTTGTCACTTTTGAAGTATCAAAATTAGTAAGATCTAACTTTTTTAGACTATTTACATAAGCAAACATTCCCGTCATGTCGGTCACTTTTTCCGTATTAAATTTAGATAAATCTAATGACTGTAAATTATTCATCTTATAGAAAAAGTAAGCCATATCTTCCACTTCCGATGAATCAAAATTTGAAATATCAATATCTTCAGTTTTCGTAAATCCCCTGAACATATATCTACTATCTTTATTCAAAAAAATTTTATTTGCTTCAGCCCAATAAAATACAGTCTTACTCGCAGCATCGTACCAAATTTTAATTGGATAGTCTGATGTTTCATTACTTTCAACGTCTATCGCGTTGGATGGGATATCATTAAAAGTTGCGGTACTTCTGAGAATATGATTTACACTCTCCTTATTTCCCCATCCATCATCATTACTTAAGCTCGTAACAATCGAATCCACTTTTCGATTAAAATCCTTCCCCGTCGTCATCACCGCTCTTCTTTCATACGAATTAGAAACGATAGAAATCATCAATTTATTCGTATAATTCCCTGATTCGAGATTATCGGATAATTTCATACCAATTTTAAAATCAAAATTTTCATTTCCTGAAGTTTTTGCGGCGGTACTAAAAAGATTTACTGAATTAGAAAGACCTGGGATCGGCTGATAATTTCCACTTAAAGGACTCAAAAATCCCCAGGTGTTTTGTGAAAAATTTGTAAGTGATTTACTTGTATCGATGGATCCAATTTTCGCCCCACTTGTCGAACTAGTGTTTACTAAGGCCGTCTCGTCTGTCTCGGTATTTAAAGTTGCCGTATACCCAGTTTTATTATTCGTATTCACTGTGACTTGAATCGGTAGTTCCGAAGTTTGCGAAGCTGAATTTATCACCTGATTTCCGTTCACGGATATCGCAGAATTATCCACCGAGGCCGAAAGCGTCGGAGTATATAAAGCAAAAGTATTTTTGCTAAAAATCAAATTCAAAAAAGAAATAAAAGCCAAAAATAATCCGAGAAACTTTAGTTCCCAGCTAAACCACCCCCCCCCACGAGGTTCGGTAGTTGTGATTTTTTGGCCTTGCATATGTATATATTTTAACATAAGCACAAAAAGAATATCGTCTTACTTTTTCTAATTGTTCAAGAGAGAGAATGCCGCTTACTTTTCCCTAACTTTCTAAAAAGAATGTCGTCTTGCCTTTTGAGGACATAGGCTTGGGCAAGCGCCCTTGAGCGGTCCGATAAAAGGTATGCGACATTCTTTAATATGCGACATTCTTCACCGCTTACGCTATAATATATTTATGAACGAAAACTCCACCTCACCTTATGACGTCGCCATCATTGGCGCTGGTATCGCTGGCATGACCGCCGCCCTTTATCTTTTACGCAACCACCAAAAAGTCCTCCTACTCGAAAATGCCGGCTACGGTGGACAAATCCTCGAAGCCCCCGTCGTCGAAAATTATCCCGGTTTCGCCAAAGTTAGTGGCCCCGAACTTTCCGAACAAATTTATCAACAACTAAAATCTCTCGGCCTTTCTCTCACTTACGACAAAATTAAACATCTCGAAAAAACCACCACCCATTTCACTTTGACCGGCGATCAAACTTATACTGCCAAATCCGTCATTCTCGCCACCGGCACCACCCCACGTCGCCTCAACCTTATCAATGAATCCGAGCTCATCGGCCACGGCATTTCCTATTGTGCCACTTGTGACGGCGCCTTTTACCAAAATCAGACTGTCGCTGTCGTAGGTGGCGGTAATTCCGCCCTTCTCGCCGCTTCCTATCTCTCTAATATTGCGCAAAAAGTTTTCCTCATTCATCGCCGTTCCCATTTTACCGCTGAAAAAGCCCTAGTTTCACAAATTAAAAATTCCGCCAATATCGAAATTCTCTATAATCAAGAAATTCTCACCTGCCATGCCAACGAAGATAACCATCTCGATTCCCTCATCTTAAAAAATCAACTAGTCCTTCCCGTTTCCAGCCTCTTCGTCGAAATCGGTCGCCTCTCTTCTCTCACTGAAATTTTCCAAAATAGCAATCTCAAAAGCCTCCTACTTTTCGATCAATCTGGTTTCATTATCACTGATGATTCATGTGCCACCAATCTCGCTGGGCTCTTTGCCGCCGGCGACTGTCGTTCCAAAAATTTCCGCCAACTCGTCACTGCCTCTTCTGACGGCGCCATTGCGGCCAATTCTGCCATTGAATTTCTTTCGCAGATTTAATTAAATTCAATTAATTCGACGGTGCATTCATATTTTTATCAATAAAAAAACTGGCTCGCACCAGATTAAAAAAATGGAGCCATTGGCAGGGATCGAACCTGTGACCTGCTCGTTACGAATGAGCTGCTCTACCGGCTGAGCTACAATGGCATAGAGACATTATACATTATTTTTTCTTTAATGTATAATGAGGTTATGAAGAGCCTCATCTCGGACCTCATCGCTCATCGCGGCATGCACGGGACTTATCAAGGCGCCAAGAATTTTCCCGAAAATTCTCTTTCCGCATTCAAGCGTGCACTGCTCGCGAATTATGCCATCGAACTGGATATCCATCTTACCAAAGACCACCAGCTCGCAGTTTTTCATGACCACGATACCCTGCGGATGACTAAAAAATCTTACAATCTTGAAGATACCGGTCTTTATACTCTTAAAAAACTTCCACTGATTAATTCCGATGGTGTTTCCACTAATCAAACCATCCCCGAACTTTCCGAGGTATTAGATTTAATTCACGCCAAGGTTCCTATCTTAATCGAGCTAAAAACCACCGAGCATTCTAACATTTCCCTCTTCGGTAAAACCGTCCTCACTGCGCTCGAAAAATATCTCAAAAGTTATCGTGACCCAAAAATTTATCTCCAAAGCTTCGATCCTCGCGTCGTCTATTGGATTAAAAAGCATCATCCTAAAATTCCGGTCGGGCTTCTCCTTTCTGATAATTCTGACCTTGCTAAAAAATATGATTTCTTTGTTAATAACCCTCTAATTTGGCGCCTCGTCAAACCAGATTTTCTCAGCGTCAATCAAACTATGTTAAACCGCCCTGCCATCCAAAAATTCAAAACTCATCATCCAGTCCTTTGCTACACTATCGATGACGAGAAAAAACTTCAGGAATTAAAACCTCTCGCCACTCAGTTCATTGTCGAAAAAATTCTCTAAACCACAAAAAATAGCCCTAAGGGCTTTATTCTGGCGGATCCGACGAGACTCGAACTCGCGACCTCTGCCGTGACAGGGCAGCGCTCTAACCAACTGAGCTACGAATCCACTACCTCACATTATAGCGTGATTCCCCTGTTTGTGCAAGAGTTTTTTCCCTTTTTTACCGTTCCAAAATCGATTCTAAAACTAAAACTCTTTTTCTGGTTACAAATTTCATATTTCAAACCATATCGTTTCAATAAATTTTTTACAATGTAAAGCCCCAAACCACTTCCACTCTGTTCATTAATGCTCGCTCTATACGAATTTTTAATTTCTAATTCTTCATCTCGCATCTGCACCGAAATCTTACCACCCTCCTCCGCATACTTCACTGCATTACCGATTAAATTCGCTAACACCATCGATAAAGCCATTCGATTCAACCAAATTTTTTGCTCCCCAACCTCAATTCGCATTTGCAGATTTTTCTCCGCAATCATAATTCGATTTCGCTTCAAGGTTTCCTCGACTACCTCTGAGATTTTTATCCATTCAGATTTTTCGAAACTATCCATCTTCGACATCAAGAGCAATTCTCGAATTCCCGCGTCAAGTTCATCCACCATTTCCCCGCATTTTTCCAAATAAAAATCCCGGTCCTTATATTTCCCTACCTTGAATTGCATATTTTCTAAAACAATCTTCAGGCTGGTCAGTGGCGTTTTTAATTCATGCGAGGCCCCGCGCAAAAACTCAAAATTCACTTGCTTCATTCTTAAAGTTTCCTGTCTCGCATAAAACCCTGCCACCACCAACGATAACACCACTGACCCCAGTAGTGTAATTGGCAAAAACTTCAAGCTCAAATCAATCGCATCTTTTTCTAAATTTGCCGTCGAAACAAACTGCACCAAAGCTTCTTCTCCATTTAGAAGCTTCACACTTTTTTCTTCAATAATCACCGAGTTATTTTCGCTCGTCCGATCCACCGACAAAAGCTCTGAAACTTTCATCTCGTTCTCTGCATTCTGCGTTTTTAGGTAAGCTTTAATCTCACCACTTCTAGAATAAAAATCCAAAGCCTGCTCCACGTACTCACGATTTTTACCAGCTAAATTTTTCGTCACATCCGAAGCCGTCTGCCTAATTTCTTTTGTTTTTTCTTCCAAATAAGATTTCGAAAGCGTAAAAAATACCCCACCGTGAATAATCGTCACTACCCCAAGCAGTAATATCAAGACCCTGAAAAATCCCTTCCAGAAAACTTTTCTCATTCTCGCTCCAATTTATACCCCACCCCGCGCACCGTATAAATACAATCCAGTTTTAATTTTTTTCTTAGTTCCTCTTGAATAAAACTTGCCTCTTTAATGTCAGGT
>CAUUCV010000030.1:0-7390 GCA_963543745.1 uncultured Candidatus Saccharibacteria bacterium
GGTATAGGTTATAGAACTCCTGCTGAAATGTTGCATAGGTTCTGAATGTTGTATGTGATTAACAGAGGTGAAAAAACAGAGTAGGCTGGATCTACTCTGTTTTAGAGTGTTTTAATCGATTATCTATTCACCAATAATTTGGGTACCAGTTTTGCCATTAATGGCATTAATGGCGTTTTCTGGATTGGTGATAATACAGGTACGATTTTTGCCACTTGAAACGAAGCTAATACCAGCTTCAATCTTTGGTAGCATGCTACCAGCGGCAAATTCACCCTTCGCGATATACTTAAAGGCTTCATCGGCGGTGAGAGTCTTGAGATTTTCCTCATTGTCCTTTTTGAAGTTGATTTTGACATTCTCTACCGCAGTAAGAATCAAAAGTATGTCCGCATCAATGGTTTCGGCGAGTTTTTCGGCGGCAAAATCCTTATCGATGACAGCTTCAAGGCCAACTAGGCGACCGTATTCGTCGTAATAAACTGGGATACCACCACCGCCGCCAGCGACAATAATGGCGCCATTGCCGAGAGCAATCTCAACGAGCTCGGATTCAATAATCGAAAGTGGCATTGGTGAAGGGACCACCTTGCGCCAGCCACGACCAGCATCTTCCTTGACGGTGAAATGACGTTCTTTGCTAAGCTTTTTAGCTTCTTCTTCAGTGTAGAATGGGCCGATTGGTTTGCTCGGATTTTTGAAAGCCGGATCGTCCTTAGAAACTAGAACCTGGGTCACGATAGCGGCAATCGGCTTTTTGATGCCCTCGGATTCGAGCTGATTGCGCATGGCATTCTGTAGCCAATAGCCAATTTGACCTTGAGACATAGCACCAGCGACATCAATTGGCATAGTCGGAGTTTTTTCGGTATTGATAGCTTCTTCGTGCAGAATAATATTGCCGATTTGTGGGCCGTTGCCATGCACAATGACTAATTGGTGGCCAGCCGCCACGAGCTTGGCAAGCTCCTTGGCGGTCTGGTTGGCGACTTCGAGTTGATCTTTGGCGGTTGCTTTGCCATCACGGCTTAAGGCATTTCCACCGAGAGCGACGACGATTTTGGCCATGATTAAATCATCCCCATAACGAAGACGGCGAATAGGCTAATGATAACAAAGGCAACCATTAACGGCATAACGCGTTTGACCCAGGTCTTGTAGGATACGCCAGAAAGTGTGAGTCCGGCCATCAAGGAAGCGATGGTTGGGGCGATCATATTGAGGAGACCGTTGGCGTTAGCGAAGGCTACTACCATGGTTTCTTTATTACTGCCGACAAGTTCAGAGACTGGTGCAATGATTGGCATGGAAGCTGCAGCGAGACCAGAGGAAGATGGAATAATAAAGGAAAGTGGAAGGTAGAAAATGTAGGCTAAGACGCCGACGAGGCCGCCATTGAAATTAGCGAGACCTTTTTCACCCCAGTGAATAATGGTATCTTCGATACCACCAGCGCGCATCACGATGGCGACGCCAGCTGCCACGGCGATGATTACGGCGACACTCAAGAGGTCTTCTGATCCCTTAATGAAAGTGTCGGTGATGGAGACGTTTTTCTTGCTAAACTCTTTGCGGTAAATGAGGGCAATTATCACGGTCGAGATGAGGAAGAGGGTAGAAATTTCATTAAAGTACCAAGTTCCGAGGGCGCCATTGTGATTAACACCAAGAACGGTAGAAAGTATTGGAACTCCAGCAAAGAATTCATGCAAGACATCGAAGAAATCGATTTTAAAACCACTCCAAGGGATGAGAGAGATGATCATAATCACGAAGGTGACAGCGAAAACTCCCATGATGAGTTGGCGTTTGAAATTGTATTCTGGTACGCTATTAAGATTAATTGGTTTAAAAGTGGAAGCGACGGAAGAATCATCGGCGTATTTACCAGCTTTTGCTTTCTTTGCATAATTCATGACGAAAAGAATGGCAAGAACGAGCATGACTACGAGGACGAGCATTTGAATCCAGAGAATGTTACCGAGTTGAACATCAGCGGTCCTAGCGGCAATGCCAGTAGAGAATGGGTTGACCGTGGAGGCCAAAACACCGACTCCACCACCTAGTACAATCATCATTAAGGCAGTCATAGAATTATAGCCAGCAGCCATCATGACTGGAATAATAAGGGCATAAAAGGCGACAGCTTCTTCTTGCATACCATAAGTGGTACCACCAATAGCGAATAAGGTCATCAAGATTGGAATAAGGAAAATTTCTTTACCGTTCATCTTCTTGAGAAGACCACCGAGAGCTGCATCGAGAGCACCAGTTTTCATGGTAATGCCTAGGAAACCACCGAGAATCAAGACAAAGATGATGACATCAAGACGATCAGCCATACCTTTGATTGGTGCCATAAAGACATCCCAAAGCCCTTGGCGATGGTCGACAGTGGTGACTTCTCCAGTCTCTTCATCTACGATGTGTTCGACTTTGTCGATACGCTGGTAGGTACCGGCTTCACGAATTTTCTGAGAAGGATTATTCGGATCTTTAATCATATTATATTTACCGGATGGAATAACCCAGGTTAGGGCTGCCATCAGGCCGATGATCGCAAACAAAACAGCAAAAGCCGATACCTTCTTGGTATGAGGGGTTTTTTGTTTTGGTTGTTTCTTCACCTTTTGAGGTTTTGCAACCATATATGTCCTTTCATATAAGTTTGGTTTATATGACTCAAGTATAACACTTATGCTAAAAAAGAAGCAGGGGGTCTGCTTCTTTTTCATTGTGGAAAACTGAAAACTGTTTAGAGGGTTAAATCCATGACTGCTTCAATGGTATAAACCCGGTTTTCCGCTTGGTCAAAGACGACGCTATTCGGACTATAGAAGACTTCGTCGGAGACTTCCATGGCATCAAGGCCGTATTGTTCGAGAACTTCTTTACCGATCTTAGTTTTCTTATCGTGGAAGGCTGGCAAACAATGTAGGAAAATAGTATCTTTCTTACGAGTAGCCTGCATCAGTTCACGATTAACTTGGTAGGATTTAAGCAGATTAATACGTTCTTCGAATTTGTCTTCTTCGCCCATGGAAACCCAGACATCGGTATAAATGGCATCGGCATCGGCGACGGCTTCGTAAGGATTTTCCACGATTTTGATAGTGGCGCCGGTTTGATATTTTTCAATCAAAGCGTTACATTCATCGATAAGTGACTGTTCTGGGAAAAGCTCGCGAGGGGTACCGATGGAAAAATGAAGACCTAAGAGGGCCGAAGCAATCATTAAGGTGTTAGCGACGTTATTGCGGCCGTCACCTACGTAAGCGAGGTGAGCACCGCGTAGGTAGCCGAGATGCTCCTGAATGGTGAGCATATCTGCAAGACCTTGAGTTGGGTGGAATTTGTCGGTCAAGCCGTTCCAGACTGGAACGCCAGCGTATTTGGCAAGTTCTTCAACGGTTTCGTGGGCGAAACCACGGAATTCAATACCGTCAAACATACGACCAAGTACTAGCGCGGTGTCACGGACAGACTCTTTTTTGCCGAGCTGAATGTCGTCTTTGCCGAGATATTCAGCATGCATGCCGAGATCGCGGGCACCACACACGAAGGCGCAACGAGTTCTGGTGGAAGCTTTTTCGAAGAGAAGAGCGATGGTCTTCCCTTCGTGGTTTTTATTAGAAACGCCAGTGAGCTTATTGTTTTTGAGTTGTTTGGCAGTTTCCAGCATAGTCTGAACTTCGCGTGGGGTGAAGTCTTTAAGAGTTAAAAATGAGCGACCTTTAAGATTTAACATTAGATTTCCTCCCTGAAAAGTGGCATAGACATACAACGCGGACCGCCACGGCCACGACCGAGCTCGCTGCCAGCGACTTCGATGACTTTGAGGCCAGCTTTGCGTAAGGCTTCATTAGTGACATAGTTACGATCGTAAGTAATTACGACGCCTGGAGCGATAGCGAGGGTGTTGGAGCCATCGTTCCATTGCTCACGAGCGGCAGCGATTGGGTCGCCATTGCCACATTGAATGAGTTGAACTTTTGGTACGCCGAGGGATTCAGCGAGAACGTTAGTGAGGTCACGACGATGGGTAACTTCGTAGCCAACATGAGTGTTGGATTTGTCGAGGACATAGATATCGAGTTCGCCACCGGCGGTCATGATTTCTGGATGGACGGAGAATTTGTCGTAATCAATCATGGTAAAGACGGTGTCGAGGTGCATGAAAGCACGCTTGGCTGGAATTTTAATGGCGAGGACGCGGGTAAATTCGGAGTCATGGAAGAGGCGTGAAGCGATACGTTCAATAGCTTCAGCTTCAGTACGCTCAGAGATACCAATGGCGACAGTGTGCTTATTTAAGACTAATTCGTCACCACCTTCGACGGAGAAGCGATTATTGCGGTTGTACCAAACTGGAATATTTTGGTTCGCAAAACGTGGATGATACTTCAAGATATATTGCATGAAGAGTGATTCACGACGACGGGCTGGCCAGTGCATCTTATTAATGGTGAGGCCGTTGCCGATAGAGGCGGCTGGGTCACGGGTGAAATAAAGGTTTGGCATTGGATCAAGATAGAAAGGATAATCATTGACCATGAAATGATGAAGCTGCTTGTTGGTAGGTTCCATATCTTCAACTTCACTCTTTTTAACACCGGCCATAACCTTGCGCACCATAGCGAGTGGCTCAAGCGACTGGAGGTAGTTGACGATGGCAAAAGTTGAGAAAGTTTCCTCTTGCTTAGAAGCGCGAACCATTTCGACGATAAAGCGATCGCGCACTTCTTCATTGGCGAGAGCTTCGGCGGCGAGTTGATCAAGGTAAAGTACCTCTACGCCGTTTTCACGCAAGACGTTAGCGAAGGCGTCATGTTCTTCTTGTGCGACCTTTAGGTATGGCACGTCGTCGAAAAGCATACGGCTCATATATTCGGGGGTGAGAGCCTCGAGTTCTTCGCCTGGACGGTGAAGAAGCACGGTTTTGAGGCGACCAATTTCCGAATTAACTTGGATTTGTGGTTCCATTAGATTCTCCGTTTAAAATTTCTATAAGCTGATTATAGCATAAGCAATTAAAATAAATCAGTCTTGATGAAAATTCAGCCTTAAGGAAAAAATCAGACCCCGAAATGAGTCTGATTTTAAGAAGATTTTTATGGAATTAGTCAATTTTTTTAACTTGAAGGGCGTCAAGTTCGACTGGCGTTTCACGACCGAACATAGAAACCATGACACGGAGTTTACCCTTGCTGGAGTCGATTTCAGCAATGGTACCTTCGAAACCCTTGAAGGGGCCATCGGTGATGGCAATAACTTCGTTAAGTGCGTAATTAACAGAGTATTTTGGATCTTCTACGCCCATACGCTTCTTGATTTTATTAATTTCCTTTTCGGAAACTGGAGTTGGTTGGGTACCAGTACCGACGAAGCCGGTGACGCCTGGGGTGTTGCGGATGATGTACCAAGTTTCATCAGAGAGACGCATCTGAACAAGAACGTAGCCCTGGAAGATTTTGCGATCGACGATTTTGCGCTTGCCGTTTTTAATTTCGATTTGTTTTTCTTTTGGGACGATAGCATCGAGGATTTTACCTTCGAATTCAGCACTATCGAGACGTTGTTTGATGGATTCGGCGACCTTGTCTTCGTAGCCACTGTAAGTGCTTACGGTGTACCATTGGAGGGTGTCGTCATAACGGTTTACTGCCATGTGATTTCCTTTTTCTCTTTCCTATTTCAATAAGTTATTAAACAATAATGTGAATAATGCGTCAAGTACCATAATGATAGCGGCGAAGATGACGGTGTATAAAATAACAGCGAAGACGAGCTTCCAGGTCATTTTACGATTTGGCCAACGCACTTGCTTGAGTTCCTGCCAAGATTCGGCAAGGTAACGGAAGAAAGCACGAATTGGGGTAGTGATAAAAAGCAAGAAACGAATAAGTGGGTTCTTGGACTTTTCATTTGAAGTCTTTTTGGCCTTTTTGGCGGCGATTTTTTCAGCTTTTTTCTCTAATTTGGCAAGCTTTTTTGCATTTTTAAGGGACTTTTTGTCGTTGGTTTCTGATTCTGCGATATCCGCGTGGATTTCGGCGTTGCCTTGAATCGGTTTTTTAGGTTCTGGATTTTTGCCAGAAGCTTTGGTGGTTTGATCTGAATTTTTTGACCCAGATTGACCTGCTTTGATGCGGGTGATGTGCGCCATATACTCCTTCCATAAAAAATAGTCTGATAACCAGACTGTCAAGTAGATTGTAGCATGTAAAGAGGTTTTTGTAAATATTTTAGGGTAAAAAGATTTCGCTCAGGATAAAAAAAGACCCCACTTAGAATAAAAAGACCCCCGAATTCGGGGGTGAAAAATTGTGTTGCGTTTTTCGGGGACATCAGCCCTTTTGGTCCTAGGCTTTTTGGTCGGTAGTGCGATGAACCAGATTTAATTCTTCACCACCAGTGGTGGTAATTACGTAAACATCGCCTTTGCTAATAGCATCCCAGAGCTCAGTAGGAAGAGTATATTCATTATAGAATTTGCGAGCGTCCTCCTTAGATAGACGCCGAAGTGATTTAACACTAAACTGAAAAGTACGGAATTTAATGTGGTCATTACGATAGTGTCTGGCATGTTGTTTGGCATATCTCGGCATCACGCTGGTGATGCGGTCGACCGAGATAGTGGCATGAATTTCTTTGGGGACTTCGAGTAAGTCAGAATTTTTATCCTGATACCAGAGACGTAATCTGCGATCGAAATCGATGGTGTTTTGTAGTTCGTCGTAATCTTTTCTACTAGTCTCAGCGTTGGTGGTTTCGATCATATCAGACCAACAAAACCGTAGACTGAAAAGATTGTAGGCTTCGTCTAAAACGTGTAAAACTTCCTTGAAACTAGCTTCATTCTTTAATTTGCGTTTGTCTAAGAAACCTTCCATGGTAACCCTCCTTTTTACAACACAATTTTCCTGTTAAGGTACTAAAGTGTTTATATTAAAGCATAAAAGAGAGGGATTTACAACTACGTTACTAATTTTTAGGTGGAAAATAAAGTTTTTGGTCTTTGATTTCTTCGGGTAGGTAGCTTTTTTGATGATGAAAATTGGCCTCCCATTTATAATCCTTGCCGTAGCCCAGATTTTTCATCAATTTGGTTTCGGGATTTCGGATTTCAAGTGGGATGGGTAGGTGACTGGTATTTTTGGCAAGTGCTTTTGCGCGACCCCAAGCGTCGTAGCTGGAACGATCCTTTTTAGATTTGGCGAGAGCGATGGCGACGTGAGATAGAATAATTCCCCCTTCTGGCATGCCAACTTTTTCGATAGCAGAAAAAGCCGATTCGGCGAGTGTGAGGGCGCCGTTACCAACGAGGCCGATATCCTCGGAGGCAAAAATCACCATACGGCGGGCGATGAATTTGGGATCTTCTCCACCT
>CAUUCV010000031.1:0-7170 GCA_963543745.1 uncultured Candidatus Saccharibacteria bacterium
TTAGCCCTACCTACGAAGAAAAAGCCGTTTCTACTCCGACCAACACTGATTCTACCGCCGCCCTACCAGGGAATAATACTTCTTCCGAAATGCCAGCCAACGAGAAGCCATTCTTTCAAAAAATCTGGGGCTTCCTCACCAATAATCACTAAGAGCCAATCATAAAAAATAGACCTGACTCCAGGTCTATTTTTTATGAAACTTTAGAATAATTTATCGCGCTTAATTTGCAAGCCATTATCACTTGTGCCTACATAGTAGAGATAACGGTTATTATGATTAATCACCGCGTCGAATCCGTCAGCCACCTTTTCCAAAATCGTACGTTGATTATCGTGGTCAAAATCATAAACTTGCATCTTACCATCCACCACATCAAACATCAAATAATAATCTAATTGTCTGATCGTATTATTTTTGTGCTCGAATTGCAAAAGCTCCATTAGCTCCAAATTTACCAACATCACTTTATTGCCACTTACCCCCATAAAGAACTCACCGTTTGCGGAAGTGTAAAATTCTGACGGCACCGCTTCCAAAGTTTTTTCCAAGGCCAAGTTTAAGCTGGTATTTTCATTGTCATGATTTGGGTAATCATCCGTACTATAAACCCGTAGACTTTGACCAATTACCGTATTGAGGTATTTTTCGCCGTAAAATTCAGTTAGGTTCACAAAAATCTGATTTATCCCCACCGATTCATCGACTTCGTCAATCTTAATTTCACCCATATCCCTCAATTTAAAAATACTGATCACAAACTTTTTATCCGCATTTAACTTCTTCACAAAGGCTAATTCCGAACCATACATCGAAAACTTTGCCACATCTGTCACTATAGTTTCGTAAATAATTTTCTCATTCAAATTCACTTCACGAATCTTCCCATCAATCAGCATCATCAAACGCGTGGCTTGCCCATCCGAAATTTGCACTTCCGAAATCACATAACCATTCTTCGCCTTTTCTGTTTTTGTAAAATTCTCAGCTTCTTTAGATTCCAGCTTCTTTTCTTGCGCAATCTTCTCAATATCTTTATCGACAAAACTACTGATTACTTTAGTTAAATTCACACTCTTAGTAGCTTCTTTAAAATTCAACAGCAACCACTCTGAAGCCTCACCCGAAACTAGATTCACTACCGCTTTTTCGCTATTTTCATTCCAAATAATTTTCTTCAAACTACCAGTAAATTTTCCATTCGACACAAAACTCGTATAATTCGTCACGTCAAATTCTGAAGTAGTAGTATCACCTTCCAAATTCGTCACATACTTAAATTTTGGCGATTCTTTCAAACCGTAGAGGATTGCCCGATGATTGGTCGCCGTTTCAAAAAAACTCAAATCTTGTTCCGTTGCCAGAACTTCCGTCTCGCGCGATTGTTTAAATAATCTTGGGTACTTTAAGCGTAAAAGCTTACCTGCAGTAATAGAAATTTTCTTACTCCAAGTATCATAGCCATCTTTTTTCAAAACAATTTCATGTTCGCCAGCCGAGAGTAATTTTGAAATATTAGTCTCCGCAATTTCACGGCCGTCCGCCACCACTTTAGCGCCCGTAGGTAAAGATTCCGCCTGCACCATGCCATATTGTTCAAACTCTAGTTTGCGATTTAATCGCCAGCCTTTTACTACCGCCACTAAAATAAATACCATGAAAATCACGGCAAAAAATGAAATTACATCTACTATAACTACGCGAATTAACTGATTTCGCTTTTCTTTATCAAAGTCCATATTGTCAACATTATAACACACCAACCTCTATAAAAAAATCAAACATAATCACTATTGATTTGCATAAGTATTATTATTATAATTAAACAAAAATAAGCGAGGAAAAATGGAAAGAAATTTAACGAACCAGCGCGTTCAGAGTCGTGCCACCCATATTACTGTCAGAAACTCTGGCACTCTTAATCGTCACTTCGTTAAAGCCCCTCGCAAAATTGTCTTTTCTGATGAATTTTCTGCTGTCTCAGACATTCGTACTTCAGCCCCAGCCTCATATGCCACACCAGCCCCTACTGCCACCACGAAAAAAGTGACCATTTCTTTTGATTCACTTCGCGAATCACTCAAAAATAATGCAACCATGCGCCCTACTTCTAGCACCCAAGCTACTTCTGTCCCGAAGTCTCGTCCTGCCACTTCTCGCATCCAAATTTCTGCTCCGTTAGATATTTCTGCGCCAGCCCCAGTTACTACACCACTTAATTTTTCTGCACCCGCACCAGTTGCCAAGCCTACCCCTATTTCCATTCCACGTCCGCTCAATATCTCAGAACCAACATCCACCCCGATAAGCTTTACGTCCCCAAAGGCACCGGTTACGTCTGCTCCATTCACCAAACCAGTTGCTCCGGCTGTGCCAGCCATTCCGGCAGCTCAACCAACCCCAGCTCGCCAAGTGCGCGCCACTGCTAAACCTCGTTCCACAGTTGCGCCTCTGCAATCTCTTGCCGAACGTCGTCGCGAAGCTGACACGATTTCACATTTCTCCGCCAAAAAACTCACGAATCGTGCTCGTCAAAATTCTAAGGCCCTAATGTCTGCCATGAAAGAAGAGACTAAGCCAAAATCTGCTCCAATCATGGTTAAAAAACCAAAAGTTTCCAAAAAACATCTCATCTTTGCTGTCGCCAGCTCGATTTGCTGCATGGGCGTACTCTATGCCACTCTCAAATTCAGCATGCCAGATATTAGCGCCAAAGTTGCCGCCGCTCAAAATGGCGCATCCTACCCATCTTTTGTACCACGCGATTTTACCGCCCGCAGTGCCTCTTTCCAGAAAAATACTTTTTCTCTTGAATTTGTCGGACCAGACAAGACCCGTTTTACTCTTGACCAAGAAAAACTCCCTTGGGATAGCAATGCTTTATTAAATAATTACGTCAAGCCAACCTGGGGCGAACAATACGACACCATTCGCGAACAGGGCCTCACCATCTACATGTACCAATCCAACGCCGCTTGGGTGAACGGTGGTACCGTGTATAAACTCAATACCACCTCTGGAAGTCTCAGTAAAAAACAACTCAAAAACATTATCACCTCACTCTAAATCACATCAATCTCCCAGAACTTCAAAAGACTCAACCCCTCAGAATCTCAGCTAACCAAGCTGGGATTTTTCTTCTCTTGATGGTGGTGGTATAATTAGGCCATTATGAATAAGGAAATTAGAACTCGTTTTGCACCCAGCCCCACTGGCTATATTCACATCGGCAACGTCCGTAGTGCTATCTATCCATATTTAATCGCTAGACAAAATCATGGTCAGTTCATCTTACGCATTGAAGATACCGATCAAAGTCGCTTCGTGGAAGGTGCCGCCGAACTAGTTTTTGATACCCTTAAATGGCTCGGGCTAAACTGGGATGAAGGTCCAATGGTAGGTGGTCCAGATGAGCCTTACTATCAAACCGAACGCAAGGATATTTACCTGGCTTGGGCTAAAAAACTACTCGAAAAAGGTCTAGCTTATGCCGACGATACTCCTTCCGAAAAAATTGAAGAATATAAAAAACTCGACAACGAGCAAAAAATTCCTTATCTTTACCGCAATCATCGTCCAGCCAACCCACCAGAATGGCACGAAGGTCTGCCAATTCGCTTCAAGACCACTCCAAAGCATTACGAATGGCACGACGAAGTCATGGGCGACATGCAAACCGGTCCGGAAGTTCTCGATGATATCATTTTAATTAAAAAAGACGGTCTTCCTACTTATAATTTTGCCCACATCGTTGATGATACTTTAATGAAGATTACCTATATCACGCGTGGCGTTGAATATCTCTCTAGTACACCGAATTATCTGGCCCTCTACGACGCCCTAGAGCTGCCTCGTCATCTTTTTGTTTCCATGCCACACATTCTAGCTCCTACCGGCAATAAAAAGCTCGGTAAACGCGATGGCGCCAAATCCGTCACTGAATATCGTGATGATGGTTTTCTACCGGAAGCCATGCTAAACTACCTCGCCTGCCTCGGTTGGAATGACGGCACTGAACAAGAAATTTACTCAATCGATGAAATGATTGAAAAATTTGAAATTCCCCGTATTCAAAACTCCGGCGCTCGTTTCGACGAAACTAAAATTCTTTGGATGAACGGTCAATGGATTCGTAAAATTGCCGACGAACAGGGAATTGATGCACTCTACGCCAAGACCTGTCTCGCTTCTGGTTCCGAAGATTTTTCTCGCTACCAAGTTTTCAAACCACTCAATTTCTGGCCAGAATCCGCCAGCCAAGAGACCGACGAGTACAAAAAATCCGTGCTCAGCATCATCTATGATCGCTTAAAAACCCTCTCTGATTTACGTACTATGACTACTTACTTCTTTGAGGAACCAACCATTGATCTCGATCTAATTTATAACAATAAGTTCCTCAAGAAACTATCTGAAACTGAATATCGCGATCTACTTAAACTCACTATTGAGAAGCTAAACGAAGTTGAAGAAGAGGCTTGGATCGACGATAATCTGCAAGCGAAACTTAATGAGTTACTTGCTGCCACCGGCAAAAAACCTGCTGAATATTTCAGCTTGATTCGTATTGCGGTTAGCTTTGCGCCATTTAGTCCAGCACTGCATCAAACCTTGCGTGTGCTTGGTAAAAACCGCACCCTGGCCCGTCTAAACCGCGTCCATACCGCAATCTCTCACGACTAAATCTATCAAAAATAAAACCCGTTCACTCCAAAAATTTTAGTGAGCGGGTTTTTACTTGACACATTTTTAAGCTTAAAACCTCACCCCCTAATACATCTTTACAAGCTTTAAAGGCTTTGCCATAATAGTAGAAAAGGAGTCGATTATGGCAAAATTTTATCAAAACGCGGGGGAACCAAACAGTAAAATGAACTGGGTTTTCGAAAAAGATAATCCAGACACCACAAACGATTCCTGGGACTCTGGTGCCTTCCAAAAAGATTTGCCAGACCACTATCAAAATTACGAAGAAAATGATCCATCCGACGACGATTACCTCGAAGACGAAGGTGACGAAAATGACCTTGGCGACATGTCCGACGAAGAATTTCGTTTACGCAACCGCACTACTAGCTCCGACACCGACCCACATCTTTTTGATCCAATCGATGACTGTGAATGGAATGACGCGAGCTTCGACTGCGATTAATTAAGCTCTTGCGACTGTAACCAAAAAATGTTATTATTATTTCACGGTTCCGTCGTCTAGTGGTCCAGGACGTCTGGTTCTCATCCAGAAAATCGCGGGTTCGAACCCCGCCGGAATCACCATTTTAAGAAAAGGCATTTATGTCTTTTTTTGTTTTATAATAAAATTATGCAAACACCGATACTACATGGCGAATTCATCTATAAAAATGTAAAATATCACACAGATTTTTATAGTTTAGTCGGACAAAAAATCCCCAATTTACCTTGGTCACAAGTTTATATCATCGGCAATTTTCAAAACCAAATTCCTATTGTAAAATACACCCACGCTTCAGACAATCTTCCAGGCGGAGGAGTAAAGCCCAATGAATTTATTCTTCAAACTATCTCCCGTGAGGCTAAAGAAGAATTGAATATGGCCGTCAAATCCTGGTTTCCACTCGGTTATCAAAAAGTTTATGATAATCAAGGAAATACAGGTTACCAATTACGCGTCTACGCCGAACTTGAAAAACTCGGTGAATTCACAAATGACCCAGACGGCTCCGTAATTGGTTATGAATTAATCGATATCGAAGAGTTAAATAACCATATACATTACGGCGAAATTGGAGATTTCTTTATAGAACAGACTAAACATCTGTATAAATAATTTGTTCAGACACTAAGATTTACGCGTAAAGTAACCCTGCACGCCCGGTCGATCCACCCGGAGCCAAGTTTTATCCGCCGAAGATGGATCGGCTAGATATGAACCATTACCACCGCGAAGCTTTTTACGGCCAGTAAACATACCGGTATATCTTGTGAGTTTTGATGTATCAAAATCATTATTTACATAAATCTTTAAGTAATCGTCAGGTTGATATCGATGAAGAGAGAACATTTCGGTCATATTTGTCACCTGTGAAGTATTAAAGTTTGAAATATCAAGCAATACAAGACTACCCATACCACCAAACATACCTTCCATATCCGTCACCCGTGAAGTATCAAAATTAGATAAATCTAACGTAGTGAGACTGCTCGCATTATGAAACATAGCAAACATACCCACTACATTAGAGGTGTTAAAGCTAGAAACATTGAGATTTGTAAGTTGAGACATACTATTAAACATACAGGCCATATCTGTAACTTTAGAGGTATTAAAGCTGGAAAGATCAAGTGTAGTAATGCCAGTCATACCATAAAACATACTATTCATTTTTGTTACTTGTGAAGTGTTAAAGTGTGAAAGATCTAGCGAAGTAAGTCTCTTCACATAGTAAAACATTTCGCTCATATTTGTAACCCTAGATGTATTAAAATTAGAGATATTAAGCGAAGTAAGCCTATTCATTTCATAAAACATCTGACGCATATTTGTTACACGTGAGGTATCGAAATTGGAAAGATTTAATGAAGTAATATTCTTCATTCCAGAAAACATGAAACCCATATCCATCACATCTGATGTGTCAAAACCAGAAAGATCAATATCTGATATATTGCTGACTGTTTCTTCACCATTCCAACAATAAAACAGTCTATTACTATCTTCATTTAAATACACTTTATCAGCTTCAGTATAATAATATGCTGTACTGTCAGCCGGATCTATCCATAATTTAATCCCATAATCTGAAGTTTCATCCTCAATATTTTTTACATTCATAGAAATCGCTGGTGGCACGGAGCTTCGCTTAAAACGAGACATTGTTACCGTCTCAAAAGCTGTTAAACTCCTCAGTTTATTATTAAAATCCTGCCCCTCGGTCATCACTGCCTTACCCACATACGGGTTCGTTACCACCGAAAAAATCAGCTTATTATCATAGCTTCCACTTTCAATATTCTGACCTAACTTCATGCCAATATTTAACCCACGCACGTCATTGCCATTGGTCTTTTCGGTGGTCTGAAAAATATTCGTTGGCGTCGCTAGTGACGGAATTGGATTATAATTAGTTTCATTTGAAGTTTTGAAGCCCCAGGTATTTACTGGCAAACTCAAAATGCTACTAGCTCCAGTAA
>CAUUCV010000032.1:0-6898 GCA_963543745.1 uncultured Candidatus Saccharibacteria bacterium
CTTCTTCAGTAAGATCGATGGTGTCATTACTGTCATCTTCAATATGAACATTGTGTCTAGCGTAAATTTGGCGGTCATCTTGCGCGCGTTCAATTTCGCGAGAGGTGTCTTCAATTACAGAGTCAGCATCGCGTGCTTCCCCATTATCGAGAAGATCAACCTTAAGACCGAGACCTTGAAGTTCCTTGACTAAGACGTTGAAACCTTCAGGAAGCTTAGGGCCTTGGATTGATTCATTCTTAATGATGGATTCATAAGCCTTGGCACGACCGTAAACGTCATCAGACTTAATAGTGAGCATTTCTTGAAGGATGCTAGCAGCACCGTAAGCCTCAAGAGCCCAAACTTCCATTTCTCCGAAACGCTGACCACCGTTTTGTGCCTTACCACCGAGAGGTTGCTGAGTAACCATAGTGTAAGGACCAGTCGAACGAGCGTGAATCTTATCTTCGACCATGTGGTGAAGCTTAATCATGTGCATCACACCAACTGCAGTCTTTTCGTGGAATGGTTCACCGGTGAGACCATCGTAAAGTTGGGTACGACCATTACTATCGATACCAGCCTTTTCAAGCTCCTTTGAAATAACTTCATCAGGGATACCGTTAAAGGATGGGGTGGCAACCTTGTAACCGAGGTTCATACGAGAAGGCACACCCATTGGGGAAAGTAGGACGTCGATTGGGGTACCATCAGCCATAAATGGCATGTCTTCAACGTTAAGCACACGGGAAACTACACCCTTGTTACCGTAACGACCGGCCATCTTGTCACCGACCTGGATCTTGCGCATTTCAGCGACGTAGATCTTGATCTGCATGAGAACACCAGCCTTAAGTTCATGACCTTGTTCGCGAGTGTAGATGCGGACACCGATGACTTTACCGGAAGTACCACCACTCATACGAACTGAGGTATCGCGGACGTCTTTAGCTTTTTCACCAAAGATAGCGCGAAGGAGACGTTCCTCGGAACTGAGTTCTTGTTCACCCTTAGGGGTAATCTTACCGACGAGGATGTCGCCATTCTTTACTTCAGAGCCGACCGTGACGATACCGTCTTCACCGAGGTGGCGAAGAGCGTGTTCTGAAACGTTAGGGATATCACGAGTAACTTGTTCTGGACCAAGTTTGGTTTCACGAACTTCTACGTCGAAATCTTTAATATTAATAGAGGTCAAAGTATCATCTTCGACAAGCTTGCGAGAAATCACGATGGCGTCATCCATGTTGTAACCACGCCATGGCATGAAGGCCACGAGAAGGTTACGACCAAGAGCGAGTTCGTTATTTTCAAGAGAGGCACCTTCAATAAGAGTGTCGCCAGCCTTAACTTTTTGACCACGCACCGCCACACAGCGTTGGTTATAACATTGGTCAGAGTTGGTCTGTTCGAAATGCTCGACAAGGTATTCCTTAGAAGTTTTGTCAGCATATTTGACGATTACGGATTGACCGTCGGCCTTTTCAACTACACCATCACCTTCGGCGACGATAAGTTGAGAAGTGGCGCGAGCGATATCATTTTCAATACCGGTACCAACAGTTGGAGCTTGATTGCGGAGAAGAGGCACAGCCTGTTTCTGCATGGCACAACCCATGAGTGCACGGTCGACACGGTTCTTTTCCACGAATGGAATCAGAGCGGCAGAGATACCGAGAATTTCCTTGTGAGCGGCATCGACGTGGGTAACCTTAGCGGATTCAACCTGAACTGGCTGACCGTTCACACGAGCGGAGACCCATTCGTCTTCAAATTCGCCCTTGGCGTTCAATTTTACAGAAGTATCAGCGATCACCATGTCGCGTTCGACGCTAGCATCGACGTAAATCACTTCGTCGGTGACTTTACCATTTTTCACCACAACATATGGAGCTTCGATGAAGCCATATTCATTAATTCGAGCATAGGTAGCAAGGTTCAAGACGAGACCCACGTTACCACCTTCTGGGGTTTCTACAGTACAGATGCGACCGTAGTGGGTAGGGTGAGTATCACGCACATCGAAACCGGCGCGTTCACGAGTGAGACCACCAGGACCCATAGAAGATAGACGGCGCTTGTGAGCAAGCTCGCCAAATGGGTTGTAAGAGTCCATTAGCTGAGAAAGCTGAGAAGTACTAAAGAATTCACGAACTGCAGCCACCACTGGACGTGGGTTAAGCAGCTGAGATGGTGTGACTTTTTCTTTAGCGTCAACCATAGACATACGGTCTAAGATATTACGTTGCAAACGAAGCATACCAAGACGGAATTGACGTTGGACAAGCTCACCAACCATACGCACACGGCGGTTAGAGAGAGAGTCGATATCGTCAGCAGGCTCTTGAGTGTTATTCAAGCGAATGATTTCGGCGATAATCGCTACGAGATCATCCATTTGCAAGGTACGATGAGTACTGTCATTAGGGGTATCGAAGCCAAGGCGTTGGTTAATCTTGAAACGACCAACACGAGAGTAGTCGTAACGCTTGTAATCGAAGAAAGTACGTTCAACCATGGAACGAGCGTTCTCGACGGTAGCTAAGTCACCTGGGCGGAGACGACGGTAAACTTCGAGAAGGGCAGCAGCTTGAGAGCTGGTAGTGTCCTTGTCGATAGTGGAGTCGATGTAGTTAATCGCGCCAGTGTCGACATTTTCGAATTTCGCCTTAATATCAGCATCCTTCACAACGCCAAGAGCGCGAAGCAAAGTGGTAACTGGGATTTTACGACGGCGGTCGATCTTCACATAGATACAGCCATTTGGCGCAGTCTCGAATTCGAGCCATGCACCACGACCTGGAATCACCTTAGCACCATAATAGCGCTTCATACCAATGGTTTCGGCAGTGAAAAAGACACCAGCTGAACGAATCAACTGAGAAACGATTACACGTTCAGTACCATTAATAATGAAGGTAGCACGGTCAGTCATCCATGGATAATTACCGAAGTAAATTTCCTGTTCGACAACTTCGCCGGTGACTTTGTTTTGAAGTTCTGCTTTGACGTGCAAAGGAGCTTCGTAGGTTTCGAGATTATATTTGGCTTCCTGAATGGTATGCTTTGGAGCCTTGAACTCATAATCTTTAAACTTTAGTGACAATTTCTGACCAGTATAGTCATCAATTGGATTAAGTTCGGTGAAAACTTCGCGTAGACCCGAACGTACAAATTCTTCCCAAGAATCTTTCTGATGTGCAGTAAGATCAGGGATAGGCAATTTGTCTCCTTCAGTGAAAAAGACACGATTGCCATCTGGAATGGTACTATTTTTACTCACTTTTCCCTCTTATTTAGTGTTAATAATCTTTAGCGCCGAAGATTACTGCCACTTATGTCTTTCCACCTCGCTAAAATAAAAAGACATGTTTATAGTAGGCACACTACTTCTTGTAGCCATTTTAACGCATTTTAGGGATTTTTTCAAGGGGCATTTCTGAATTTTGGAATCAAAAAACCACCTGATTTCGGGTGGGATTTTTGAACATATAAGCTCTCAACTTGTTTATGTAAGCCGACTCGCAGTTAGGCTTCGTTCAAAAATGAACTATCATTAGTATAACCATTATCATATTGAATGTCAAGAGAATTTAGTAAGAAAAATACCCCATTTTCCGGGGTATTTTCGGCGATTACAAATTGATTCTGTATAACCTATTAAACTTCGAGATCATCGAGATCGGCGAGCTCAGCACGAGTTTTCTCAGCGAGGCCGTCGTTTTCTGCTTCGGTTTCGTCGTTGTAATCAGCGACGGTGCGAGCGGCAGTAGGTTCACCTTCACCATCGAGTTCATCGGTATTGACGATTTTAAGGTTGTAACGAGCATCATTCTTTGTACCAAGTGCGCGAAGCAGAGTGCGAATAGATTGAGCGGTAGCACCACGGCGACCAATAACGCGACCGACATCTTCTGGGTCGACGGAAAGTGAGAGTAAGACACCTTTTTCATCAATTACACGATTAATAGCGACTTTTTCTGGATTACTGACAAGAGTTTTTACGATAAATTCGACAAATTGTTGGTCAATGGTTGACATAGGTTCTCCGGTTAAGTTTATGGTTATATTATAGCACTTTTGGTGAAAAAACGCCCCTCTTCGGAGCGTTTTTTAAGAAATTAAGCTTCAGCTTCTTCTTTTGGTTGATTTTTGCGAAGCTTATCTGCGTGCTTTGGAGCTTTTTGCTTCTTGGTAGGTTCCTTGACCCAGTCAGGAAGTTTGACACCTTCGAGCTTCAAGATGCGAGCTACACGAGTAGATGGTTGAGCACCATTCTTGAGATAGAACTCGATTTTTTCCTTGTCGAGGGTGGTTTTCTTAGCTTCTGGATTGTAATTGCCGACCTCAGCCACAACGCGTCCAGAAAGTGGATGACGCTGGGATTCTTGGACGACTAGTCGAAATGTTGGATAGTGAGTACGACCATTACGCTGCATACGAATCGCGAGCATGTTTTCTCCTTAATTAATTTTAAATATTTTAACTGATTTTTTGAAAAATTGCAAATTATCGAAAAGCAATGAGGCTTATACGTGATCTGGATGATAAATTATTTGCGAAGAGTGAGACGGCCAGTGGCTGGAAGTTGATTGCCGAGGTGCTTTTTATAATATTTGATACCCTCAGTAGCAGCATTAGACTGGGCCTCTTGCTTACTATGACCAGAACCAGTGCCACGAATGTGACCAGCAACCACCACATTGACCGAGAAAATACGGTCATGATCTGGGCCTTCCTCTTTGATGACGTGATATTGAGGAGTGGCGCCATCGGTTTTCTGAGCTAATTCCTGCAAATAACTCTTGGAGTCGCGCCAGGATTCATTGACGATGATTTCATCCATTTTGGTAAGGATATGTTGATAGATGAATTGCTTAGCGCGCAGATAGCCCTGATCGAGATAGATTGCACCAGTCACCGCCTCGAAACAGTCGGCAATAATCGAGGCGTGGGTACGGTCACTGCCGAGCTTTTCACCCTTCGAGAGACGAATGAGATGAAGATAGCCAATTTCGGTGGAAGCGCGACCAATAGATTCAGTGCGGACCAAAGCGGAACGCCAAGCGGTCATGATGCCTTCTGGTTCAGTGAAATTACGGTAAAGAAAGTCCGAAGTCACGAGTTCTAAAATTGCATCACCGAGAAATTCGAGACGTTCATTGTGCTCGATATGAGCTTTTTTATGTTCATTAACATAACTGCGGTGGGTAAGGGCGGTAATAAAGAGCGAGATGTCTTTAAATTCGATACCCATTTTCTCTTTGGCGAAGTCAGCATAGAGAGACTTTGTATCGGCAGTAAATTCTTCAGCGTTTTGAGGTTGCTTTTTGGTTTTATTGATTGCCACCTCATCAATATGCTGCCTGATGTCCGCGATATTAATTTGATAATCAGCAAGATTTATTTCTTGTTCCATAACTACTTTCTTGGGAATCTTTTGGATACTTGAAGCGTTTTTCAAGTATCCTGAGAAACTCAAATTTATTTAATATTCTCCTTGACGGATGCGTTTTTTGGCAATGAGCATAAGTTTTTCGATATCTTCGTACTCAATGACATTAATTGCATCCTGGAAGCTAAACCATTTGATGCCATTCATCCATTTTTCTTTGGTCGGGCGCTCCGTAGTATCTAGTGAACGTACGAGATAAATCTGAGTAGTCATTAGCACTAATTTATCAATTCGACGGTACTTGAAGTGGATTTTCCCGAGCCAAGAGAGAACTTGGATGTGGTTCAGACCGGCTTCCTCGCCAATTTCGCGAATAGCGGTCTGTTTTGCGGTTTCACCAGGTTCGATATGTCCTTTTGGGATAGTCCAACGGTTTTTCGAATCTTGGATGAGTAAAACTTCAATGTCTTTTTTATCTTTAGTCAGTCGGAAAACGATACCACCAGAGGTCGGTTCGCGGACAATTTCTTTGATGGTGGGTTTTTTCTTGAGAATTTTTTGTTGAAGTTTTTTAAGATTGGAGTCGCGAGAATTTCGAGTCTTGGGGGTAAATGCGCGACGAGAATCAGTTTTGGCCTTTGGTTTAGTCTTCTTGAGGGTTTTCACCTTCGACTGAACTGGTCTTTGATTGTTCATTTGTTCCTTCAGATTTCTCGAACCCAAGCTGTTTATAAGCGGTACCGAGAACACCATTGACGAACTTAGATGAATTTTCTGAACCAAAAGCTTTAGCTAGTTCAACAGATTCGTTGATGGCAACTTTTGGTGGCACGGCTTGAGCTTCGAGCTCATAGAGCCCAAGGCGCAAAATATTACGGTCAATCGCGGCAATAGAGGCGAGTGGCCATTCTGGTGCTAATGGATGTAATTCTTGATCAAGTTTTTCTTGATGTTCCAAAATACCTTTGGTGGTATTGATAATAAAATCAGTATCACCAACGGCTTTAACGTATGGTTCGATATTTTTTGCGATAATAACGTTGATGTCGGCTGTAGCGTCGCCCGCCAAACTTCTCACCTCGTATTCATAGAGGCTTTGAAGGATAATAATTCTGCCAAGGTGCCGATTACTTGCCATTATTTTTCGCTTTTCTTTGTCTTTTTAGTAGCTTTAACTGCGGTTTTAACAGTTTTAACTTTAAGATTTGGGGTTTTCTTAGCAGTTTCGAAAGCCTTAATAGGTGATTTCTTGTTAACTGCACGAGCTAAGACAAGACGAAGGTGACTACGGCGTAGACCAGTCTTTCTTGGGCTGCTTTGCTTTTTAGGTTCAGGCATTAAATGCTCCTTGTTAATATATAAATTTGTATTATTGTACTATAAAAACCCGTGGTTTGCAAGAAAAAATCAGAGCGGGTGAGAGATTTTTTGTGAATTTTTGAGAAAAGTTTTTTAGACTTAGGCCACGATGCTGACGAGGCGAGTATTTGGTGGGAAAATAATTTTTCGTGGTTCGCCATT
>CAUUCV010000033.1:0-6861 GCA_963543745.1 uncultured Candidatus Saccharibacteria bacterium
AAGCCTGAGTCTACTCGACTCGAGCACCTGTGTTGGTTTGCGGTACGGGCGGCTATAACCACGCGTATATCTGCTTTTCTAGCCAGTACTTTCATCAAAATCGTTAATCCGTAGATTAACTTTCACTCCTTTTGCGTTCCCGCTAAGTTGGACGGATATATACCAATAATCCGCTTCGACTAATTTACCGTACACAGTATACAAATTATAACCGGTTCAGGAATATTAACCTGATGTCCATCGCCTACGCTGCTACGCCTCGGCTTAGGCCCGACTAACCCAGGGATTATTACAGTAGCCCTGGAAACCTCGCTCTTACGGCCGAAAGGATTCTCACCTTTCTTATGGTTACTCATTCCAGCATTCTCACTTCCTAACGCTCCACCCAACCTTACGATTGAGCTTCACTGCCGATAGGAACGCTCCTCTACCACTCCGTTAAACCCGTAGGAATAACGAAATCCATATCTTCGGTATAACACTTTAGCCCCGTTACATTTTCCACGCAAAATCTCTTGACGAGTGAGCTGTTACGCACTCTTTAAATGAATGGCTGCTTCTAAGCCAACATCCTCGCTGTTTAAGAAATTTCACCTTGTTTCCCACTTAGTGTTAATTTAGGGACCTTAGATGATGGTCTGGGCTGTTTCCCTTTTGAGCACCGAGCTTAGCCCCGATGTTCTAACTGCCATGGTACCACCAACGGTATTCGTAGTTTGTTAACGGTGGGTACAGTTGCCCGCCCCAGTCGTTTACAGAGCTCTACCCCCGTTGGCTATATTACATGACGCTAGCCCTAAAGCTATTTCGAGGAGAACCAGCTATCTCCGAGTTCGATTGGCATTTCACCGCTAACCACAAGTCATCCAAACACTTTGCTGCGTATCCTGGTTCGGTCCTCCACCACCTGTTACAGTGGCTTCAACCTGCTCATGGTTAGGTCACCCGGTTTCGGGTCTAATCCCGTCCACTTAATCGCCCTATTCAGGCTCGCTTTCACTGTGGCTCCGCCAACTGGCTTAACCTTGCGCAAGAAATTAACTCGCTGGATCGTTCTACAAAAAGCACGCCGTCACCGGACAAGCCGGCTCCGACTCCTTGTAGGCACTAAATTTCAGGATCTATTTCACTCCCCTCCCGGGGTTCTTTTCACCTTTCCATCACTGTACTAGTTCACTATCGATCGTATATTATATTTAGCCTTGGCTGGTGGTCCAGCCGGATTCAAACAGGGTTTCTCGTGCCCCGTCCTACTCGAAAAAACATATATAAGGTCTGCGTCGTTTTCGCGTACACGGCTTTCACGTTCTTTGGCTAGTCATTCAAACTATTCTGCTAACCACGCAAATTTCTTACCTTACTAAAAGTTGATAGCCTTTTATCGCAAGTCAGACTACTCAACAAAGTTAAGCATTCTGACTTGGTCTTATGTAATTTCACAACCCCTTATTAAGTATTCGCCTATCAGCTTATCTACAAAAAGTAGAAACTTAAAAGGTTTGGGCTCTTCCAGTTTCGCTCGCCACTACTCCCAGAATCATTATTTATTTTCTCTTCCTCACCCTACTAAGATGTTTCAGTTCAGGTGGTTCCCGCTACACAACCTATGTATTCAGTTGAGAGCAACACGACATGACTCGTGCTGGGTTTCCCCATTCGGAAATCTCCGGATCAAAGCTTGTTGACAGCTACCCGAAGCTTATCGCAGTCTTCCACGTCCTTCATCGGTAATATACGTCTAGGCATCCATTGTGTGCCCTTGAGTACCTTTTTATGCATTGACTTAACTAGTAATTGGTAACAACCAAATACCTGCCGTCAATCTTAAATTCTTATCTTCTTTTACATCACCAAATTGTTAAATTTCTCGCTCCCATTTTAAGAGCAAAATTATAAATTCAATCTTTCAAAGATTCGAACTTATCATCCTGATCTCAAACGCTTTACTATTATATATTTTTGAATATTTTTTGTCAATAGTTTTTTATGATTTTATTGACTTTTAGCCAGAGGTTCAGGATGAACGTTCGCAAGTGATTACTATTATATATCATTTCATTTTTGAATGCAAGGGTTTTTTCTACAATATTACATTTCCTCGAAATTTACCCTTATTTTTCATGAAATTATCTTCAAATTCTTCATATCTTCCAATTTCAGCTTCATATTCACGATCATCAGTTTCAGACATATAAAATCTCAATGCGGCATTTCGAAAATTAAATGGATGTTTTAATATATCTTCATTTAATTCGGTCATAATATCATATACATTACGAATATTACCATTATCATTTAGCAAAAAACTTAAGTCGCCCTCAAAAATTGGAGATTCAACTACATTCTGTAAGAACTTCTTAGGAAAGTCATCACCCCAATCAAAAGATTTTTGAATTGCTAGCGCTAGCTGAAAACCATTATACGAAGATGAATCATCAATATAAAATTGATCATTACGGGTCTTGTCATTAATTTTAATATCATCAATATATTCTTTTAAAACAGTTTGCTGAAGAATAGCCTTCAAAGCAATTCTTGTTGAAATAGAATTTTCACCCCAATAATCATCACCCCAATAGCCATCCTCTCGATCGCACGGATTAATCACTCCTTTGTAAATATCGCGTACTGCTGCTCGAGAAGCAATTAATCTACCATCCTTATATACAACCTGATTCATCGTAAAGTCGCGAGTGTTCATATATTCTTCGACATTTGAAATCTCCTGCGCTCCATGGTCGTGCGAAAAATCATCTGGCGAAAAATATTCTGCATATATATCTGCTTCCTCCTGAGAAATTTCACCTTCAAAATAAGCAACATCAACATCACGAACGGGAATTAACTCTTGATTTTTAGGGTTAATCATCATAAATGCTAAACTTCGAGCTGCACCACCAATAACAGCGCAGCCTTTTGGCATTTTATCAATCTGTGAATAAATTGGATTTAATTCCTTGATTTCTTGCGGAACTTCTTGAGATATAATTTCAATCCGCTCTTTTTCAAATTTTTTCTTATAATTTTCCATTTTTATTTTATTTACTATGGAATAATTATAACATATATTTCATAAAAAGTCAATAAATAAAAATAATCCCTTTCGGGAATTACTTGGTGGGCGATGAGGGACTTGAACCTCCGACCTCGTCATTATCAGTGACGCGCTCTAACCAGCTGAGCTAATCGCCCATATTCGGCTTTTGCCAAAGAGAATTTTCGAAAAAAGATTCAAAAACTTTCTTTGGTGGAGATACAGGGACTCGAACCCTGGACCCCCTGCTTGCAAAGCAGGTGCTCTAGCCAACTGAGCTATATCCCCAGATTTTTAACGAATACTATAACAGTATATATTATTTATTAATAAAATGCAAGAGTTTTTTATTATCAATAAAAAATAGCCCTTCTTTCGAAAGGCTATTTAATTTTAACAACTTAATTGTGCAATCTATCTCAATCTGTGGTAAATTTTAGTCTTGCCTTTAGAAGGCTAAATTCGAAAGTAAAATTTACAGAAACTTTCGAAAAGACCGACCTAGCTTCAAAGGTTGATTTCTCGAACCTTTGGCATAACTCTCCCTAGAAAGGAGGTAATCCATCCGCACCTTCCGGTACGGATACCTTGTTACGACTTAACCCCAATCATCCCTCCCACCTTAGGCCGACGAATCGGACTTCGGGTGTTAGTCACTTTCATGGTTTGACGGGCGGTGTGTACAAGACCCGGGAACGTATTCACCGCAGCATGCTGATCTGCGATTACTAGCGATTCCGACTTCATGCAGGCGAGTTTCAGCCTACAATCCGAACTGGGACTAGCTTTGATGCGATTTGCTTCACCTCGCGGCTTCGCTGCGCATTGTACTAGCCATTGTATTACGTTTCTAGCCCAGGACGTAAGGGAAATACTGACCTGACATCATCCCCTCCTTCCTCCCCGTTACCGGGGCAGTCTGAATAGAAAAATACAACTATTCACAAGGGTTGCGCTCGTTGATGGACTTAACCAAACATCTCACGACACGAGCTGACGACGGCCATGCATCACCTGTCACTTGGTTCTTAAAAAGCACTCTCTCATTTCTGAAAGATTCCAAGGATGTCAAGACCTGGTAAGGTTTATCGGTTATCATCGAATTAAAGAACATGATCCACCGCTTGTGCGGGTCCCCGTCAATTCCTTTATGTTTTAATCTTGCGATCGTACTCCACAGGCGGGATACTTAACGCGTTAGCTTCGCTACTCAGGGGGTCGATACCCCAAACAGCTAGTATCCATCGTTTACGGCGTGGACTACCCGGGTATCTAATCCGGTTCGCTCCCCACGCTTTCGTGCCTCAGTGTCAGAAACAGCCCAGTAGCCTGCCTACGCCATCGGTGTTCCTTCTAATATCTACGGATTTCACTCCTACACTAGAAATTCCAGCTACCTCTTCTGCTCTCGAGTTCAACAGTTCGAATAATAGTCTGAATGGTTGAGCCACCAGATTTCACTATTCGCTTATCGAACCACCTACGCAACTCTTTACGCCCAGTCACTCCGGATAACGCTCGGATCCTACGTATGACCGCGGCTGCTGGCACGTAGTTAGCCGATCCTTATTCATAAGTTACTGTCATAATCCTCACTTATAAAAGCAGTTTACAACCCGAAGGCCTTCATCCTGCACGCGGCGTTGCTCCATCAGGCTTTCGCCCATTGTGGAAGATTCCTCACTGCTGCCTCCCGTAGGAGTCTGGACCGTGTCTCAGTTCCAGTCTGACTGATCATCCTCTCAAACCAGTTAAAGATCGTCGACTTGGTAGGCCATTACCCCACCAACTATCTAATCTTACGCAGGCCGTTCCCAAAGCGCCCGAAGGCTTTAATCCGAAGACCATATGCGGTATTAGCACACCTTTCGATGCGTTATCCCTCACTTTGGGGTACGTTCCCACGCGTTACTCAGCCGTCCGCCGCTCGCCGACATTTTACACAAAATTCTTGAATAAATCTTCTCTCTTAACTAGAAGCTTCCAGAATTCAGTGTAAAACTCGCTGCCGCTCGACTTGCATGTGTTAGGCACGCCGCCAGCGTTAATCCTGAGCCAGGATCAAACTCTCCATAAAAAGAATTATCAAATTGATAATCTATAAAATAGACTGACGATAAATTTGCACAATTAAATTGTTAAAGTGTTCGCTAAACTCCAATTTAACTCATTTCTGTTTAACGCTCTACTATTTTACCTAATTTTTAAAACATTGTCAACACTTTTTTATTACTTTTTTATTTTTATTCCAAAATAAATAGGTCAAGCCTACACTCAACCTATTTTATTATACTTTCTTTATTAAATATTTAATCCTGGATAAATATCTTTCGTAACTTCTGAGACCTCATGCTTCAGCTGAGGGAATGGCACACCTTCACGGGCCGTGACACCTTCAAAAATCCAGAATACTCGTTCAGAATAACCCATTCCACAAGCTGGCGGCATTCCATACTCAAGCATTTCAACATAGTCTATATCCAGCATCATAGCTTCCTCATCGCCATCATCTCGCATCTTCTGCTGCTCAACAAAACGATTTAACTGATCAATTGGGTCATTTAACTCACTAAACAAGTTACAAAGCTCAGAACCAGCAATCACAACCTGTGCACGCTGTGTCATTTCCGGAGAATTTGAATGAGTTTTCGCAAGAGGAGAAATGAATGTTGGAGTATTAACCAACCAAATTGGTCCTGTTACATCTTTTCGAATATTTTTCCAAAGCTTATCAATTCCGCGCGCCCTATTTTCTGTTTGTTCAACTTCCAAATTATTAGCCTTTAAAGCAGCCTTAACATCCTCTAGTGAACAAGTATAAGGATTCAAACCGTATCGTTTTTCAATAGTTTCAGCATAATCCCATTCTTCCCACTTCTTCGAAAGATCCACATCAAATTTACCAAGCTTGAATTGTAAAGTACCAAAAGTCTGCTCTAGAACATATTTAAACATTTCTTCTTGAAACTTTAACCCATCTCGCCAATCCCAGTAAGCGGCATACCATTCCATAGCGATATGTTCAGGCAAGTGCTCATCAGAGTAGTTCTCATTTCGAAAACGCGGACCAAGATCGTAAACCTTTTCAAAACCAGCCCCAAGCAAACGCTTCAAAGGAAGTTCGTGGCTAATTCGAAGGTAGAATTGTGCGTTATCTAGCGCATCCATATGTGTAACAAATGGATTTGCATCTGCACCACCAGTGGTATGTTCAAGGACGGGAATATTAATTTCAAGAAAGCCTCGGCTATTCAAAAAGTCTCGTGTTGCTTTCCAGAATTTCGAACGACGCACAAAACGATCACGAACATCAAGATTCACATTCATATCTACATATCGCCTTCGAAAACGTTCTTCCTTATTCGTAAAACCGTCTTGTTTTGTTGGCATTGGTCGTAACGATTTCGAAAGAAGTTTTAATTCATAAGTTTCAATTGAAATTTCGCCAGTTTTTGAACGAATTACTTTTCCGTTAGCTTGAATAAAATCACCAATATCGAGCAAATTCAAATTTTGTAGACCTATTAAGTTTTTCTCTTTTGAAGTTTCAGCTAAATTTTGCGCCGTAATAAATAATTGAATTTTTCCTGAAAAGTCGCGCAAAACAATAAAGGCGATTTTACCAAATTTTCGAATACCAGCAATTCGCCCGGCAATTTTCACTTCTTGACCTTCCATATCTTCAAAGTTAGCAACAATCTCGCCAGCCATTGCCGTTCTTTCTGTCTCTGCAGGATATGGATTTAGTCCAAGACCTTTAATCTCTTCTAGTTTTCGTAGTCGCTCTTCGCGTAATTCTTTCATTGTAGCCATAATTAAATATATTT
>CAUUCV010000034.1:0-6829 GCA_963543745.1 uncultured Candidatus Saccharibacteria bacterium
TCATTACAACTGTAAATATCCCAAGATGTAAAATTCGTTTATTCAGTTTTGGTTTTGCAAAACATAAGTAAACTACATAGATTGCAGGTAGAACCATTAATCCCTGCAGCATTTTTGTATTAAATGCCAGGCCCGAAAAAATCGCCGATAAAATTAAATTTCTGATCGGGTGTGATTCTAGTGCCTTAATGAAGCAATATCCACTCGCTGTCAAAAAACACATCAGGATCGCGTCGGGGTTATTAAAGCCGGACATTAATGCCACCACCGGCGTCACCGCCAGCACAACTCCTGCGATGAAACCTGACTTAAAACCGAAATAACGTCTTGTGATTCGATAAACCAGGTAGACTGTAATAACTCCCGCCAGCACATTTGGTAGCAACATGGAGAAGCTCGAGAATCCAAAGATTTTTGCAGAAAGCCCCATGATCATCGTTGCAAGTGGCGGTTTATCAACTGAAACGAAGTTTGCCGCGTCCAGGGAACCAAACAACCAGGCCGTAAAGTTACTTGAGGCTGCCTGTACCGCTGCTGCGTAATAGCTATTTGCCATGCCATTTTGCATCGCCCCATAAAGATAAGTTGCGGCTGTAAGGATTAATAAAATTCCTATCGCCAACTTCTGCTTGCCGGTCGCTTGGATTTTAGTCCGCATCGCCTTGTCTTCATCATGCTCCAATCTCTCCCGCCTCGCCTCTTTGTTTTTCTCATTGTTTTTCAGGTTTAATCCACCATGCTTTAACTCTCGTTTCACTCGCATTAGACCCTGAAGATCTTCCGTCACTGTCTTCATAATCTTTACTCGGCTATCCGTGTCCTCCACCCAGGTTACTGGCTGTTCATGAATTTTAATTCCTGATTTTTCTGCCTTAATCAAAAGCTCGGTGTCGAAGAACCATTGTGTGTCGGTAACCTTCGGCAATAAATTTTCCGAAACATCTTTTCGGATTGCCTTAAACCCACACTGTGCATCTGAGAACTTGGTCCCCATATAGGTCTTAATTATTTTATTGTAGCTTTTTGAAATAAAATCTCGCTTAAAGCCACGCGTTGTTCTTGAGTTTTTGCTAAGCCTTGAGCCGATTGCCACGCCCGCTTCACCATTAATCAATGGTTGAATCATCGGCATAAAATCTTCAAGACTGGTCGACAGATCAACGTCCATGTAGGATAAAATATCCGCATTGCTCTCCATCCAAACCTGTTTAAGTGCTCGTCCACGACCTTTCTCCGTTAAGCGTACAACGCGGATTGCTGCATAATTTTCGGATAGCTCATTCGCAATCGCTTGCGTCTTATCTGTACTGCCATTATCGGCAATCGTAATCCGAAAATGTAATCCATTCTGTTTTCGCAGGAAGTCGTGTAGCTTCTCAATATTCGCTTTTAATGTTTTTTCTTCGTTTAGAACTGGCACCACGACTTCCACTAAGGGTTTTTCAATCGCCGGAAAATATCGTTTATGATATATTTCAACCATCTCCGGCTCCCCTCGACAATGGGTTTTTAATCGCATTGGCGAATTTATTCTCAGTGCTGTTGTTTGGCTTGTATTGTATAAATCATTCTTCATGCTCATTAGTCTACCCACTTCTTCTTTAAAATCGCTTTAAAACCAAAAATACATGTTCTCTTAAAAACATGTATTTTTTATGATAAAATATCCCTATAATATTATTCCGATTTGGAGGTTTCGACTGTTTATGTCTCAGAAAAAAAATGAAAAAGTTCAGGAAGCCAAGATTAAGGCCCCAAAAGTTAAAAAAGAACGCAAGCCAACCGATAAATTAGCTGATAAAACTACGACTACCCGTATTTTGCAGGGTGTTTTTGGTGACCCAGCCAAACGCAATCTCACTCGCATGCGTAAGATTGTCAAAATCATCAATAGCCTCGAACCTAAATACGAAGCTATGTCTGACGACGAACTTAAGGCACAGACTAACGTCTTAAAAGAGCGCCTCGACGTACTGAATAAGAAAGCCGAAGCCAATATCGCGCGTCATAAATTAAAAGCTTCAGCTAAAAAATCTGAGACCAAAGCTGAATCTACTGACGCCACTAAAAAGTCGTCTACCTCTATTAAAACAGAAAAACTTGAACGTAATGAAACCAAAATTTTAAGTGAAATCCTACCAGATGCTTTCGCCTTAGTGCGCGAAGCTACTAAGCGCGTCCTCGGTATGCGTCATTATGACGTCCAAATGATTGGCGGTATTGCGCTCCACGAAGGCAATGTTGCCGAAATGAAAACCGGTGAAGGTAAAACCTTGGTCGCACTTTTACCATCTTTCTTGAATGCTCTCACCGGTCGTGGTGTCCACGTGGTCACCGTAAACGATTATCTTGCTCAACGTGACGCGGGTTGGAATGCTCCAGTTTACCACTTCCTTGGCATGAGTGTAGGTGTAATTATTGCTGATGCTAGCTTTCTTTATGATCCAGAATATATCAATGAAGAACACACCGATGAGCGCATGCAACACTTGAAACCTTGCACTAGAAAACAGGCTTATCAAGCTGACGTTACTTATGGTACTAATAACGAATTTGGTTTCGACTACCTTCGTGACAACATGGTCAATGAAGTTGATTTCCTCCGTCAGCGCGAATTAAACTTTGCCATCGTCGATGAGGTCGACTCGATTCTTATTGATGAGGCCAGAACTCCATTGATTATTTCCGCCCCTGCTGGTGATAA
Source organism: uncultured Candidatus Saccharibacteria bacterium (assembly GCA_963543745.1). GTDB lineage: Bacteria > Patescibacteriota > Saccharimonadia > Saccharimonadales > Saccharimonadaceae > Nanosyncoccus. The sequence goes on from CAUUCV010000034.1 coordinate 2,705, forward strand.
TCCAGATTCTTATTACCAATTCGCCAAAATCGCCTCTCACCTCGGTCCAGACGATTATGTACTCGACGAAAAACACCGCTCCGTCTCGCTCACCGATGCTGGTATCGAAAAAGTCCAACGCATGCTCGGTATTGACAATCTTTATTCCGCTGACAATACCCGTCTGGTTTACCATATGGATCAAGCTTTGCGCGCTCAAGTCGTCTTCTTGCGTGACCGCGACTATGTCGTCACTAATTCCGGCGAAGTCATTATTGTCGATGAAAACACCGGTCGTCTCATGCAAGGTCGTCGTTACAGCGAAGGTCTTCATCAAGCCATTGAGGCCAAGGAAAGTGTCGTGGTCAAAGAAGAGTCCATGACTCTAGCCACCATTTCTTTCCAGAATTTCTTCCGTCTCTACAATAAGCTCTCCGGTATGACCGGTACCGCTTTCACCGAAGCTGAAGAATTCCAACAAATCTACGCTCTTGACGTCATCCAGATTCCACCTAACCGCCCAATTATCCGTATCGATAAAGACGATCTCATTTTCCGCACCGAAGCTGGTAAACTTCGTGCCATCGTCGAAGAAGTAAAGAAATTCCACGAAAAAGGTCAGCCAGTCTTAATTGGTTCCGCCAGTATCGTAAAAAATGAACTGATTGCCAAATATCTTGATGAAGCTGGGCTTTCCTACGAACTACTTAACGCAAAAAACAACGAACGTGAAGCCGCTATCGTTGAAAAAGCTGGCCAAAAAGGCGCCATTACGCTTGCCACCAATATGGCTGGTCGTGGTACCGATATTAAGCTCACCGATGAAGTTAAAAAACTCGGCGGTCTCGTGGTCATTGGCTCTGAACGTCACGATAGTCGCCGCGTTGATAATCAGCTCCGTGGTCGTGGTGGTCGTCAAGGTGACCCAGGTATCACTCAATTCTTTGTCTCTTGCGAAGATGATCTCATGCGTATTTTCCAGGGTAATCAAATTGGTGCTCTACTTAATCGTATCGGTATCGACGAAGATACTCCAATTCAAAATCGTAGTGTCACCAAGATGCTCGAAGCCGCCCAGAAGCGTATCGAGGGTTTCAATTTCGATTCCCGTAAAAACGTGGTGCAGTATGATAACGTCATCAACCGTCACCGTCGCATTGTTTATCTCATGCGCCGTCGAATTCTCGAAGGGGCAAATATCTCTGACGAAATCAATCGCCTCATCAAGGAAGCTACTTCTGACTTAACCTCCGAAAGTATCCGTGTGAATCATAACTTTATCAAAGATTTTCAAGCCGTCTTCGATCTTGACCGTGATCTCATCATTGAGATTGGTTTTAAGCGTAAAGAAGAAGAGCGTGCCAAACTTGCCATGCTCGCCGTCAAAGAAGCTTACGCCACCAAAGAGCTCGAATTTGGCGCCGACGTTATGCGCAAAATTGAACGTGAAGTTTATCTCAAGGTCCTCGACGCTCTCTGGATGCAGCACCTAGAAAACATGCAGTACCTCCGTGAAGGTATTCACTGGCGCTCGATTGGTCAGCGCGACCCACTCGTGGAATATCGTACCGAATCTCAAAAGCTTTTCGAAGGTCTCCAGAAAAATCTACGCGAAGAAGTTTTGAAGATTCTCCTCTCTATTACCCCACAAGAAGCTGTCGCCACCGACACTATTGACGGGGAAGAGTATGATACTGAACTCACTAAAATGGCTGAGTCCGCCACTAATCGCGGCGTGAATACCATTGAATCTGGCGAAAAAAATCTTGACAATGAATTCACTAAAAAACCAGCTAAGTCAGCAAAACTCAGTGAAAAACGCAATAAAGCCAAAAAACAGAAAAAAGCTAAACGTCAAAACAAAAAGCACGGCCGCCGTTAAACATGAAACATTCCATTGAAGAAATCGAATTAAAGAACGGTGCCAAAGGTCTTTTGATTGACGTGCCCGGTGCTTCCGTCATGAACATGAAAGTACAATTTCGTGGCGGTATGCGCTTTGCCAAAAGTCCCGAACTTTACGAAATCGCCCACATCGTCGAACATCTTAGTTTCGGGGCCAATGCCCAGTACCCAGATGAATCCACCTATGAAGCTGAATTTACCAAAAACGGTGCTTATCACAACGCCTGGACTTCGGATTACTCCGTCTGTTATGAAACTGAATGTGCTGACTTTGAATGGGATCGCATCCTAGACCTCAAACGTATCGCTATTACTTCGCCTAAGTTTAATGACCTTGAATTAAAGAGTGAAAAAGGCAACGTCCGCGCCGAACTCACTGGTTATATGAATGATTATGGTCGTCTACTCTGGCCACGTCTCCAAAAAGCCATTGGCGAAAATGTTCTGAATTTACGCGAACGTCTTTCCACTATTAATAACATCACTCTTGATGACATTAATGAGCATTACCGCCGCACTCACACCGCGAACAATATGCGTTTTATTATTGCCGGTCAGACCAAACACCGTAAAAAAGAAATTATTCGCAACCTCGAAAGCTGGGAATTAAGTCCCGGTGAACGTTTCGAAATTCCTGTCGACGAACTGCATTCATCTAATGCTGTCCTGATCAAGCGGAAGGATGCCAGCAATATCACCTTTGGCTTTTCCATGATTACTCCAAGACGCCTTTCCACCGAAGAAACTCAAGCCATGGGTGCGCTTAACCACTTACTAAATGGCACTATGAGCAGTCGCATTTTTGGTCAAGCCCGCCGTCGTGGCCTAGTCTATGGTATGGGTAGTGGAATTAATAGCACCAATCATTATTCTTCCTGGGATTTTGATGGCGAAGTTAACCTCGAAACTTCCGAAGAACTCTTCACACTCATCCAACTTGAAATGCTTAAGGCTCTCAATGGTGAGATTTCTGACACTGATATCGAAGCCGTGAAGACTTACGCTCTCGGCCGCTATCAAATGGGAGCTCAGACTGTCAGTCAAATTTCCGACTATTACACCGATGACTATTTTATGACCGAAAAAGTCGATTTCTATGACAATTTCCCTAATATTATTAAGCAATTAAATAAACCTCTAATCGTCGAACTGGCCCGCGAATTTGCTGGCTCTGGCATCCACGCCATGGTTGCCGTCGGCTCCGTCGAAAAACAAATTATCAACCAGCTTGCTAATTGTCTGGTTTTCTAGTTAAAACTAAATTCCACCAGAGTGCTATAATAGACTTATGAAAATTGCAGTTTTAGGTAAAGGGGTGGAAGGTAACGCCGTCGCCGAATATTTTAAGCAGGACGAAATTACCTTTTTCGAGAAATTCAACGATGAAGATCTAGATTCTTTTGGTCTAGAAAATTTTGACCTGGTTTTTCGTAGCCCTTCCGTGCATCCACTTTATCTAGCCAAGCAAAAATCACCTCATCTCATCGATAATTGGACCACCATTACCAATTATTTCTTCGAGCACGTCAAAGCACCAATTATTGGCGTCACTGGCACCAAAGGTAAGGGAACTACCTGTTCCATTATTGCCTCAATTCTGCGTGAATTCTCCGAAAAATTCGAGCATGTCCACCTGGTCGGCAATATTGGCAACCCCGCCATCCTCGAACTCGATCAAATCACCGAAAAAGATATCGTGGTTTACGAAATGAGTAGCTTCCAGTGCTGGGATCTCAAAAAATCTCCCCACATTTCCGTCGTTTTACGTATCGAACCTGACCACCTTGATCGTCATCCAGATTTCGATGATTACGTCGATGCCAAATCTCATATCGTCTTAAACCAAACTTCTGAAGATTCCTGCATCTATTATGCTAACAATCTCTACTCTGAAACTATCGGTGAACTTAGCAAGGGTCAAAAATTCTCTTATCCAATCAATTCTCATCTCGAAGAATTAAACATTCTACTTAACCAACTGCAAATTCCTGGCGAACATAATCGCGAAAATGCCGAAGCTGCAATTTTGGCCGTACTTGCTCTATTTAATGTTTCTTATGACGAGCTTTTCTTGCCGAAAAACCACGAAATCTATCAAAAAATTGCCGCCGGATTCCATAAATTCCAAGGTCTACCACATCGTCTACAATTCGTCCGCGAGCTCAATCACGTGCGCTATTATGACGACAATTATTCTTCCGCCTTCCCAGCTGCCGACGTCGCCATCGCTGCCTTCGAAAA
>CAUUCV010000035.1:0-6746 GCA_963543745.1 uncultured Candidatus Saccharibacteria bacterium
CAAAGCTTTCCCTACAATCATATAAATAATAACTGAAATCATCCCCTAGTAGTTCTAGTGCCACGTCCATGATTAAGTCTGTTGTGTTAGTAAGACAAATAAAACATGTGTAGATTTTGTACTTTTCTGCTAGAGAATGAACACTACTCTTTAACTCATTTTCATATTTTTCTTGCTTGGAATAAGCTTCTGCTAGCTTTATGAAAGCTTCTTTATTTAATTTAGTTATCATTTTCTTTTCCCTATTTTACAATCTTCAAAATATTCATAGTCTAATAGTTCACTCATATCTGGTGGAACACCATAAAATCTTCCTTTATAATACTCAACTACATAGCTATAGAATACATACCCATTTTCTACTACTTCTACTTTTCTTATTAAGGTATCTCCCTCATAAATATCTTTGCCGTCTTTATCTTTTTTGCCCCGTGTATTGTTCTAGAATAAGGTCATCTGCTTTAACAAGTCTTCGGTCATATAATGGCTTATCTACGACAACAGCTGATTCAAGTACCCCGTCATTGTCAAAATTTAATGCTACGACATCGCACATCTCGTTGTGTTTTTTATGCCAAGCTCTAAATTTAATATCTCTCATTTTTTATCCATCTCTTCACTAAAAAAGTAATCGTATGGCAAGCCCATTGACATCGCAATTCTTTTTAATTCGTTAGTCTTATTAAGAATAATTTGTTCTTTTCGTGCTTTTTCCAATAAACTATCTAGTCTTTTAATTTCGTTATCTAGGGGGTCTAATGAGCAATAATAGTCGTCAATCATGTTTATTTCTCCTCTTTCGTCCCATATTTACGAACGATTTCCCATTGCTTTTTATGCTCTTCGAGGGATTTTTCGAGTGATTCTTCATTTTTGAAATAAATCATACCTGGAGTGTAATTGTTTCCAACGCTTTCAATTCTCCATTCACCCCTAAGAGCAGGAACCATGTAGACTGCATAGTAGAGAACTTTGTATGGTATAAATTCCCCACCCTCAGCGTCGTCTAATAGCACTTGGCGAGCGAGAAGGTATTTCTTGTAGGTTCTGGCTTCTTCTATGGTCTTAAAATAATTACCGACTAGATAACGATAGTTATCGATCTTGTTGTTATCTTCAGTCTTAAAATATAAACTACCATTATCACTTAAGAACCAATATGTCTCACTAAGCTTTCCTCTCCATCTTTCATATTTTTCATGGATTTCTTCAAACCATTCATCAAAGTTATTGATGTCTCTAACTGCAACCCATGGGCTAAACTGGCATCCATCTTTGGTAACTTGAACCAATCTTTTCTCATCGTCAAAGGTCCCCTCCTCTTCAAAGATAGACCCAGCCTTGACAGTTAGGGTATCTTTTAATAATTTATACTTTTTCATTATTTCTCCTTTTTTATGGCTGGGGCGGCTCGGCGTCCACCCCATCAAGCATATCGGGCTGCTTTTATGACATTTAACCTTGGTCTGGCGAGAGAAAAATGCTATAGACCAGCCAAAGCACCACGTTATTAATTTTCTAAGCTGAAGTATTGCTCGAATAATTCGTTGGATTTTCTCTCTAATTTCGCGATTTTGATAATGCGCTTGAAATCTTTTTTATTAAGTTCGCACAAGCATGTAATCAAATCGTGATAACTTACTTGTGGCGATGGATTGTCAATAAAAGTTTCGATCGCTTCATCTACCTTTTCTTTTACCATTTCTCTCTTTCTCCTTTCTCCTCGTTAGCTCTTTTTGGCATTACCACCGTGAGGACGGCCGAATAATTCTTATGTTGTTTTAGATATCGTTCAAACTTATACGCCTCTTTAATAGTCTTATACTCGTAGTGCTGGGGTTTTCCGGTACTATCGACGTAATCGACGAGAACTTTATCAGGTTGGATTAAATTTTGTCTATTATTCATTTTTTCTTAAGTATCAAATCAAGGTCAGAGCGAAATAATAACTATCATAAGCGTTATGGAAAGATACTTCGCTCTGATATTTAATTGGTTAGGGTAATCAAGATTAGTTAAAGTTTTTATTGGAGGTAAAAACTAAAAACACAAAACACACATTAAAAATACGTTTGATTACCCTGGTTTCGTTTCTAAAGTGCTATGGCTGAATCTATGTTTACATTTAACTGGTTCCTATCGACCAGCACCATCTGGTTATTTTTTAATTTTATTTTTCTGCTTAATTCTGATCGCTACATTTTTGGTTGATTCAATCCTATTCACTAATCACCTCGGCTTCCTCTGCGTCGAAAGTTTCGACGTTTAAGGTATCTTTTGGCGCGTCCGGATAGCTTTTATCACCGTCCGATTGGTCAATCTCGATAGCTTTCTGCATATCGATTGAAAGTGGTGCATACTTGCTGAGGATTCGCTTTAGAACAGTCTTTTTGGCCATTTCATCGAAATTATCTTTCCAGACACCTCCGCCAAACTTAAAGCTTTGGCTGTACTTTGTCGCGTGTCCTCTAATTTCTTGTGCAGACATATATAGTGTTTGTCGATAACCATTTAAGAGCTCGAAATAAGCGACGTAACCGATAGTTTTGGCTTTTTCACGTTCTTCTTCGTCTTCAATCCAATCGAATTCGATATCACCAGTTAAGCGATTGCGGCTTTTGACTTCTCCCTCTTTAACTTCGGTAGCATTAATGGTCTTGAATTGGCCAGATCGTTGTGCTAACTGGATGAAACCCTTATAGCCGATTTGAAGTTGTGGCTCGCCCTTATAAGCGATTACATAAGCTTGGCCTAGATTTTGATTAAAAGGTAACTTGATTGCCGCGGCCATGAGACAACAGTTATAAAGCTTAATCGGGTCGCACTGCTTAAAATTCTTGTCCGAATTCGATAGGGTTAGCACCGAGCTCATAAACTGTTGGGTTCCTTGGCCAAGCACATCCTGGGCTTTCTTTAAGAACTCTTGATTGTGAACCATGCTCTCGATTGTGAGTTTGGCTTTTGGCTTTAATTCGATGTTTTTTGGTTCAGATTTTACGATATTATTTTCCATTTTCTCTCTCTTTCTAATTACTGAAATCACCGAGTTCAATTACATCATCTAGCGTTTTGTTCTGGTGGAAGTCAATTTCGCGATCGCCGAACTTTACGATTTCGTCAATACATTTTAATAGCTTGGCTTCACCACTATCTGTAAAGTTCTCACCCGCGAGCATTACTGCGGTTCTGTACGGAGCTACGGTTTCTACCACCATAAAATAGAACTTGGTATTCTTAAATCGTCCTGTTAAAGCTGAATAGATAAGTGCTTGCATGTCGTAGCACATTCTGAAGGCTTTATACTTCCAGTCCGAAAATTGTGCGGTGGTTTTAAGGTCGCAGATAATAAAACCGTCTTCAGTCTTTTTAATCGCATCTGCTTTCCCGCGAATTGGTAAACCTTGAATTTTTCCAAACATGGCTTTTTCATTTTCGATTCCGTCTCCGCAAAGTAAGGTACTATAAAGTGGGTGGGTTTTTACCGCCTCACAGATACTATTTAGCTGTTCGAACTCTTTTTCATTGATGATAGGAAGTATTTGCTCTGCCTTCCAGGCCCTTGCTTCTTTAGTTAGAAAGTTTGGGTAGGGGCTGACTACAAACTCATTTGAACCGCCCTGCTTAAGTAGCTCCTCGTGAGCTAATTGTCCGATATCGATAGCTTTGCTGGCTGGTTGTGGTAATAACCCTCTTTTAGCCGCTACGGCGTAGTCAATGTCATCCGTTATGATGTTCTTCATCTGCGAGAATGACCATTCTGGTCTAGCGTAGTAATCTGAATCGTTCATATTAGTTCTTTCTGATTACGTTTACTCTGACGAATTTCGGGATTCCTAGTTGCTTTACTTTAATTTTCATATTTTCTCTCTTTCTTATTAATCTATTAATGCCGTACCAACCATGATAAATCCGAGGATGCTCATGACTGGTAATGTTGTAGCGCCGACCCAGATTAAAAATAGTCCAGACCCTGCTAATAAAATCGTTTCTGCGAGGGTGCTATTATCTGAGTTTTGCTGATTATTAAATTTGTTATAGTTGTTCATTTTGTTTTCCTTTTGTTTTTGTTTTTTTATTGATTTGCCGAATTTTTAAGTTGCTAAAACTTTTATTGGGTTCATAGCCGTTTTTTCTGTCTATGGAAAACAAATCAAACATTTCATTTGTTCCCCAATGGAAAGAAAAAATCACCCAAATGGGTGATTAAAAAAAGATACCCATTTTTGAGTATCTTAAGTAGTTTCTTATTTGGTGGAGCATGGGGGATTCAAACCCCCGACCTCATCAATGCGAATGATGCGCTCTATCAGCTGAGCTAATGCCCCGACCAATTAATTATACTATTGTTTCTTGAAAATAGCACCCATGAGCTTGATGAAGTTTGGTTTTTCGCCGTACATCAGAATACCGACGCGGTAAATACGGGCGGAAAGCCAGCCGATAAAGTAAGTGCTGATTATTAATACGAGAATCGAGAGGATAATTTCCAGAGTCGAAACATTGGAAATAATGGCGCGGGTGAACATCATCATCGGTGCGGTAAATGGGAAATACGAGAGGAAGACGTTGAACGGAGTGTCGGCATTGCCGGAATTGATAGCGGACATGGTGACGAAGAAAGTGAAGATGATGATAATTTGGACTGGCATGACCGCAGAGCTGAGCTCGTCTATCTTCGAAACCGTAGAGGCGAAGGCACCGTAGAGGAAGGAATAGATGAGGAACCCGAGTAGGAAGAAAATCAACATATAGACAAGAATTTGAGTCGGGATATTGGAAATGATTTGGTTGACTGGAAAGCTAGGGTTATTGGCGGAGGAAATTTTCACACAAATGAAAGCCTCGATGATGATGGCGGCGATCTGGATGAGGCCGGCGAGGCTGGTAGAAATGATTTTGCCGAAAAGTAAAGCATTTGGTTTGACGGAGGTGGCGAGAACTTCCATAGCGCGAGAAGTTTTTTCGGTGACTACGCTATTCATGACGTGAGAGCCATAGAAAGTAATAGCCATGTAGAGAGCGTAGATGAGGACAAAAGTATAAATCACAGAGGCGGCGCCGTTTTTGTTGACGGTTTCGAGATTGATTTTGACATCAGGATTTAAGACCTTAGCGATAGCGGCAGGAGCGAGATTTTGTTCAGCGAGCAGGTCGGATTGACGTAGATTCTTGACGATGGCATCGATGGATTGGACCTCGCGAGTACTAGCTTCACTAAAACCAATTTTGGAATATTCGGTAACCTCGGTAAGGTCGTGGTTGGCTTCGATAAAGAATTTGGCTTTATCATTGATGACTTCTTGCTTGGCTTCCTCGGTTGACTTGTTAGTAAGCCTTACTTCGTAATCTGGGAGCGCAGCATGAATGGTTTGGACGAGAGTTTCGGATTTGGCATAGTCGGTTTTAATCAGGGCAACAGGGGTATTGTCATCGGATTGAAAAAGTTTTAGGTCGGAAATCAGTTGAGGCAAGAAGAAGACGCAGGCAAGAATAATGGCCATGATACCGGTGGAGATGAGATAACCCTTGCTGAGCACGATTTTCTTAAATTCATATTTGAAAACAGTGAAAAATTGTTGCATACTTCCCTTTCTATTCCGCATATTCGATAAAGATATCTTTTAGAGTTGATTCGAGATCGCCGATTTGGTCGATCGGATATTTTTTGATAAGGTCGCTCATGGTTTTGGTGCGGTCTTCGTCTTTTTTCAGGCGATAAACCAATTCGCCTTCACGCAAAATCTCGGTTTGTTCTGGAAGAGCAGCATGGATTTTTTCGACCTCATCGGATTTGATGAGGAGTTTATTTTTGCGATGATTTTTGAGAATTTGGCGGAGATTGCCTTGAAGTTTAATTTCACCTTCCTTCAAAATCAGGATATCGTCACAGAATTCAGAAACGTAATCCATTTGGTGGCTAGAGAAGAGGACGATTTTACCGCGTTTGATTTGTTCGCGCACCACCTCTTCGAGAAGCTGAGAGTTGACTGGATCGAGGCCAGAAAATGGTTCATCGAAAATCACAATATCTGGGTTGTGAACAATACAGGAAATGAGCTGGATTTTTTGCTGATTACCCTTGGAAAGAGTTTTGAGTTTGGCATTTTTATAATCGGTCATTTGGAGAAAATCTAGCCAGTAATCGATCGAGGTGGTGGCGGTTTTCTTATCGACGCCTTTTAGTGCGGCTAAATAAATTAACTGATCGACGATTTTGTCGTTCGGATAGAGACCGCGTTCCTCTGGGAGGTAGCCGAGGCTAACCTTGGAATAATCGATTGGCTTGCCGTCGAGGAGAACCTTGCCGGAAGTTGGCTGAAAAACTTGCATAAGAATGCGGATAGTGGTGGTTTTACCGGCGCCATTACGACCAAGTAGGCCGAAAGCTTTGCCACTTTCGACGGTGAAGTTGAGGTCTTTTAGGACCTTTTTGTCACCAAATTTTTTGGTGAGATTTTTGATTTCTAATTTCATTTTACCTCCGTGATTAGATCTATTATACACCTGTGCGATTTTGCTTGGAATTTGACTTAAATTTTACTGTGGTGATTTTTCATTAATTCAGTGACGCGTGTTTAATTAATGCCGGGAACTGGGAATTTTGCGGCGAGAGTTTCGACTTGATGGCGGATTTCGGTCAGCTGGGGTTCGGCGGTAGAGAGATTTTCTTCGGATTTTACGGATAGACAGATATCCATGACCTGTTTCATCCAATCGGCAATTTGCTGCATTTCAAGAATATCCAT
>CAUUCV010000036.1:0-6683 GCA_963543745.1 uncultured Candidatus Saccharibacteria bacterium
AAGCTGAAATCGTTGACGCTTTCAATGGTGCCGGTGCTGCCTTCAAGAAAAAGGAAGACACTCACCGCATGGCCGAAGCCAACCGTGCTTTCGCTCACTTTGCTCGCGCTTAAGTTACGAGTACGAAAATACCACCTCTTCAGGGTGGTATTTTTTTGTTTTCAGGAACTCTCTTATGCTATAATAAAAGAAAAAGGAGGAAAATGATTAAAATTGCAATCAATGGTTTTGGCCGCATTGGTCGAAATGCTCTAAAAATTGCTTTGATGCGACGTGATCTCGAAGTTGTAGCTATCAATGATTTGACCGACACTAAAACGCTCGCTTTTCTTCTCAAGCATGATTCCAGTTATGGTACTTACAGTCGTGAAGTGACTTTTGATGATCAAAATATTATCGTGGATGGCAAAAAAATCCGTGTCTTTTCCGAAAAGGATCCAGCTAATCTCGCTTGGGGTGAATTGGGCGTAGATGTAGTAATCGAATCCACTGGCTTCTTTACTGATCCAGAGAAAGCCAAGGCTCATCTCACCGCCGGCGCTCGCAAGGTAGTAATTTCTGCTCCAGCCAAGGGCGAAGGTGCTAAAACTATCGTGCTCGGCGTGAACGAAGGTGAAGTGACAAAAGAAGATAAGATTCTTTCCAACGCTTCCTGCACCACGAACTGCATTGCGCCAATTATGAAGGTGCTTGAGGATAATTTTGGCGTCAAAAAAGCTATGATGACCACCGTACATTCCTATACTGGCTCACAGCGTCTGCTTGATGCGCCAGCGAAGGATCTTCGCGAAGCACGTTCGGCTGCCGAAAATATCGTACCTACTACCACTGGTGCTTCAAAGGCCGCAGCTGTGACTATTCCAAGTCTCAAGGGCAAGTTCAATGGTCTTTCCGTACGTGTCCCGACCCCTGTAGTTTCGCTTGCTGATATTACCGCTGTACTTTCTCGTACTACCACCAAGGAAGAGCTCACCAAACTTTTCGAAAAAGTCGCCAGCGAGCCATTCTATGAAGGTATTCTAGGGGTTTCAAACGAAGAACTCGTTTCATCCGATTATCGTGGCGATTCCCATTCTTGTATTGTCGACCTTCCGCTTATTGATGTGGTAGACGGCGATTTGATTAAGATTGTAGCTTGGTATGACAACGAATGGGGCTATTCTAATCGTCTTGTCGAATTAACTGCTGATTTTGGAAAGGAATAAAATGCAACTTTACGTCGCCTCTGATCACCGTGGATTTACTGTTAAGCAACGTCTTCTGACTTTTTTGGCCGAATATCAAAATCAACATCCTGAAATGAATATTGAGGTAAAGGATCTCGGTCCACTCACGATTCAGCCTGGCGACGATTTTAATGATTCCGCAATTGCCGTCTCTCGTGCGGTGCGCGAAAATCCTACCGCGCGTGGATTCCTTATTTGCGGTTCCGCTCATGGCATTTCGATTCAAGCCAACCGCTTCCGTGGCATTCGCGCGATTTGTGGCTATACCGAATCTTTGTCTCGTATCGGCCGTAAACATAATGACGCCAATGTCCTCTGTCTTTCTTCAGACTATATGTCAGAGGAAGAAATTAAGGCGTCCGTTACAGGATTTTTGGAAGAACCATTCATTCCAGAAGAACGCTACATCCGTCGTAATCAGCGCCTGGATGAGGAAAATATTTACTAAAAAGGACAAATATGGGTGAGGACACAATTATCGTACCAACGATTTTAACCGATGACACGAATGTTTTTGTTGAGCAGATGAAGGCCTATATTTCGTTTGCTAAGCGCATTCAGATTGATCTGATGGACGGCACTTTTACGCCGAATCGTAGCGTGCCAGAAAGTTCAATTTCTCAGCTACCGAACGGTATTCAATTTGACCTGCATATTATGGCTATTCGTCCGAGCGATCACTTGTCAGAGGTTTTACGCCTTCATCCACACCTAGCGATTTTTCATGCCGAGGCTTCCGAGGACTTACTTCCTATTTTTGAGCAATTGAAAAAAGCTGGGATAAAGACTGGGGCGGCAATTCTACCTACCACCTATCCTGGTTTAATTAAAAAATATCTTGAAGTCGCTGACTACGCTCTGATTTTTGCTGGCAATCTCGGTCAGCAGGGCGCCAAGGCCGATATTTTGCAGGCCGAAAAGGTCAAGATTATTCGCAGTATCAAGCCTGATATTGAAATTGGTTGGGATGGCGGTGCCAATCTGACTAATGTGCGTGCTCTCGCTAATTACGAAGTGAATGTGATTAATGTTGGCTCTGCACTTTCTCAACCCGAAGATAAAAAGGCTGCCTATGAGGCCTTGGTGGCAGAAGCTAAAAAACGTGGGGTCTTCCTATGAGTCGCGTAGTTTGCCTCGGTAGTGTCTTGCAAGACATCTATATGATCGATCACAACGATCTTGGCGAGATTAAGACCGGCGAGAAGCTGACGATCGATAAAAACAGTTTCGAGGTTGGCGGTGGTGCGGTCAATGCAGCCACAAATTTTGCTAGACATGGTCACGAAACTATTGTGATTTCTAATTTTGGTCGTGATAGTGCCGCCAATGCTATTTTGAATTTTCTCCAAAACGAAAACGTCGACACTAGCTACTTAAATTTTACCCGCAAAAAGACTGGCATCTCAGTGATTTTGCTCGATTCTGAAACCGGCAAGCGCACGATTTTAACTTGCCGTGGCGCTTCGGAAAGCTTTACCAAACTCGAAGCCTCTGATCTTGATTTATCTAACCCAGATTGGCTTTACGTCACTAGCTTGAATGGCGACATGAATACTTGCCTTCACTTTTTCGAAAAAGCCAAAGAAAAGGGGATTAAGATTATGTGGAACCCCGGCATGGAAGAAATTGCCGAAAAGAAGAAGCTTTTAGGTCTACTTCAAGACGTCGATGTTTTAATTTTGAATGAAAAAGAAGCGAAAACCTTGATCGGCGGGGAAATCCTCGAAGAGTTATTGGTCAAATTAGCTCGTTATGTTAAAACCGTGATTATTACCGCTGGAGCACGTGGTTCGATTGCGACGAATGGTAAAGAGACATATCGTTTGGCCGAATATGAAATGAAAACTCCGAAAGACACCACTGGTGCAGGCGACGCCTTTGGTGCTGGCTTTCTCGCGGCCATTATGGATGGTAAGAAATTTAAGGATGCTCTTATCTTTGCTGCGGCTAATGCCACCTCAGTAATTTCCTATATCGGCGCTCAAGCCGGCACGCTTTACGGTGATGAAGACCTTCACCCCATGCCAATCCAACGACTTTAGTCTGAAGTCTAAAAATAGAACTAAAAATAGAGCTTCGATGGCTCTATTTTTGTTAAACCTTAAATCATTTTTTAAGTTATCTAAACTGATTTGAAGGTATTATAGATATTTTGATCAATTTTAAGGTGACCAATCTTATTTGCGGCTACCACCACTTCACGCACGTCATCCGTGACCTTGAAAATCTTCAGGTCCTCTTTCTTGATCATGCCTTCTTTCAGCATTTTATTGGTGAAAAACTTAATCAGCGGTTTCCAGTACGACTTGCCGATGAAGAAAAATGGCATCTTCGGCATCTTTTTCCCCTGCATCAGCATCAAAACTTCGGAAAGCTCATCTAGCGTACCGAAGCCACCAGGAAAGAAAGCGTAAGCCTTACTCGACATTACCAACATCACTTTTCGGGCGAAGAAGTAGTGAAATTCCATGGTGTCAGTAAGATATGGGTTAATTTTTTGCTCGTGTGGTAAAATGATATTTAAGCCGACCGATCGACCACCATATTCGAAGGCGCCACGGTTCGCTGCTTCCATGATACCAGGACCACCACCGGTGATCACCGGGTGACCGTTTTCCGCAAGTAGGCGGCCAAGTTTCATGGCTTTTTGATAGTAAACGTCTTTTTCTTTAGTTCTGGCAGAACCAAAAATTGTCACACCTTGGGAGAATTGACTAATCGTCGACAACCCCTTCAAGAGGTCCTTGGCATAAGCCATCGAGCGGTCTATATCAGGTCCAGCGATATTATTGTCTTTCAGCTCATTTAACCAGTTTAATGTTATTTTATCCATAAGTTTAATTATAACATTAAACATAGCCGTTTTCTATCTAGTATAATGATAGTATGTCACGGGAAATTCATCTAATCTTGCACAATGTTCGCTCCATCTTGAATGTGGGGGCGATTTTGCGCACCGCTGAGGGCCTGGGGGCGGAAAGAGTTATTTTCTCTGGCTACACTCCTACTCCGCTTCCCGTATCGAAGGAGTTGCCACATATCGCCGAGAATATTACCGCCAAAATCCATAAAACCGCGCTTGGCGCTGAGGCTTATCTTAACCTAGCGGCGACTGATAATATCATTCAGATCTTAGAGGATTATCATGCAGAAGGCTTCCAGCTAGTTGGCCTAGAAAATAATTTTAACGACCCACGTCTAATCCAGATAAATTCACCAAACTTTCAAAAACAAATTGGGCAAAAAATTGTTCTGATTCTCGGAGAGGAAGTTGAGGGAATTTCCGACGAGCTCAAGGTATTATGTGACCGCTTTGTCGAGATTCCCATGGTGGGCCGCAAAGAATCATTTAACGTTTCAGTGGCCACTGGGATGATACTCTATGAATTAAAGTGTTATAATATAGAAAATAGGAGCTAAATGGAACGTTATAATCCCTTAAAAATCGAACAAAAATGGCAAAAAATTTGGGCCGAACAGGAAACCTACAAGGCAGAGGAGAATTCTGACAAACCGAAAAAATACCTCGCCGAAATGTTCCCATACCCATCTGGTGCAGGTCTTCATGTGGGGCATGTGCGTAATTTTTCGATTGTTGATGCCTTAGCGCGTTTCTATTCTCAGAACGGTTACAACGTTCTACGTCCGTTTGGTTACGATACTTTTGGTCTGCCAGCCGAAAATTACGCGATTAAGACTGGTGTTTCTCCAAAAGAAGCCACCCGTATCAATACCGAAAACTTCCGCAAACAGGCTCAGCGTCTCGGTTTTGCCATTGACTGGTCGCGCGAAATTAACACTTCGGATCCCGAATATTACCGATGGACACAGTGGTGTTTCTTGCAATTATTTAAGAACGGTTTAGCTTATCAAAAAGAGAGCTATCAGTGGTGGTGTCCAAACGACCAAACTGTCCTTGCCAATGAACAGGTAGAAAATGGTCATTGTTGGCGCTGTGGTACCGAAGTTGAGAAGAAGAAAATGAAGCAATGGTTCTTCAAAATCACGGATTATGCTGACCGCCTGCTCGCTGATATTGACAGCCTCGACTGGCCAGAAAAAATCAAAACCATGCAGAAAAACTGGATTGGCAAGTCTGTCGGTTCAGAGGTAGTCTTCCAGGTAGCTGATTCTGCTCATCAGATTAAAGTCTTTACTACGCGCATCGACACAATCTTTGGTGCTACTTTCTTGGTGCTTGCCCCAGAACACCCACTCGTTCTTGAACTTGCTACCGAAGATCGAAAAGCCGAAGTGGCAGAATATGCTAAAAATGCCATTAAAAAATCCGAAATCGAACGCCAAGAAAACAAGGAAAAGACCGGTGTCTTCACTGGAAGCTACGCTATTAATCCAGTTAACGATGTCAAAATGCCAATCTATATCGCCGACTATGTCTTAATCGGCTACGGTGAGGGCGCCGTGATGGCGGTGCCAGCTCATGATGAGCGTGACCAAGCCTTTGCAGAAAAGTATAACCTCGAAGTGAAAACCGTAATTGATGAAAATGAAATTTTAATTAACTCTGGCGACTATACCGGTCTCACCCCTGAGGAAGCTAAGGCAAAAATCACTAAGGATCTTGAAAAAGACCAGATTGCCGCGCCTCGCACTACTTATCGTATGCGTGACTGGTTGATTTCTCGCCAACGCTACTGGGGTTGCCCAATTCCAATTGCTTATGATAAGGACGGTAATCCTCACACCATTCCTGAAGATCAATTGCCAGTAGTTTTGCCAGATATCACTGACTATAAACCTGATAGCTCTGGCCGTTCTGCTCTCGCTAAGGCTGAGGACTGGAAAAAAGTTATTATCAATGGTGAAGAAATGACGCGTGAAACCGATACTCTGGATGGTTATGCTTGTTCCTCTTGGTATCTCTGGCGCTATACCTCACCTCATGATAAAAATCACGCCTGGGATCAAGAGGCCGTCAAATATTGGGCTCCGACCGATATCTATGTCGGTGGTGATCACGCTGTAGCTCATCTTCTTTATGTGCGTTTCTGGGCCATGTTCTTCCATGATTTAGGTTTGCTGCCTTTCGAAGAGCCAGTCAAGACCTTACTTTATAACGGTTACATCAATGCTCCAGATGGTAAAAAAATGAGCAAATCTAAGGGTAATGTCATTGATCCACTCGATGTGATTAATTCTGGCTACGGTGCTGATACTTTACGCACCTATGAACTCTTTATTGGTCCCTACAATGAAGATGCTGCCTGGAGTACTAAAGCCATTGGTGGGGTTTACCGCTTTCTTAATCGCTGTTTTAATTTAGTTTATCTTGAAAATACCACGGCCAAGGTCGATGACGAGGCTAATCTTATGGCCCGTCATAAAACCATCAAGAAATCTACCGACGATATGAATCGTGCGAACTTTAATACTGTAGTAGCTGCTCTCATGGAATTCGTTAATCATCTCTATAAAAACGGCGCCGCCCAGGCTGAC
>CAUUCV010000037.1:0-6583 GCA_963543745.1 uncultured Candidatus Saccharibacteria bacterium
TGCAGCGCAAACATTTCCAGCAATTATTTTTGAAGATGTGTTTCAATGCTCTGCTGGTCACGAATTGCCATTTAACCCAAAAGTCGGAGAGGAAGAGGAAGATTATTGGACAAGAGTACTTGATACTAAAATTGCCGAGAATGAAGATTTTCCTCAAGATAAGATTAAAGAAGCCCGAGAACGAGGTATGCGACTTTCAAAGAACTTTTGCGCTGGCAAAAATCGCATCTATCTAATACCGATTAAAGATATATTAACTAATAAAGCAAGCTTTGGAGACATTATGGGGGTAAGAGGTGGCGAATTTAGAGATGGCGAGACGACGGATGATGTGATGAATGGAGCCTCGAGTCTGGGGGAGCTTTGTGCGACCTACGGTCGAGATCCGAATAATGTTTTCGAATTATATGAAGATCCAAACTTCTCATCAGAATTCGGAATAGCAATCTATGGTAAGATACCACAAGAGAATATACAATACATAGATGTTGAATGCGGATATGATATTATGCAAAGAAAAGCAAAACAAAAAGGCCTAAAAGACGACGAAGAAATTAACCTTAGCTAATAGTTGTTCTTCTCTTAAACTTAAACAAAATAGTTGCTATGCTTTAAGTATAGTGCAGACCGTGCTGGAGACGCAAAAAATACTTAGCTTCAAGTTTAAGATGGCTCAGTGCGATAATTGGCGAGAATTTGGTGAAAAATTTAAGCTGATTCTAGATAAGAATGATATCCAGATTCGCCATACGCGAGTTCGCAGACCAAATGATAATGCACGTATAGGGCGTTTTAACCGAACTATGCGTGATGAGCTAATTGGTCTGTATACTGGGAGAAGTCTAGAAGAAGTACCTTAAAGTATGAGAGAACATCTTATTTATTACAATTAATTATGCTAGAATACATACAACCTTAAGAATGACTCCTATACAAATGTTGCAAAGCTACTGAACCCTCTAAGGTAGCCGTGGTATAATGTAAGTATATGGATAAAAGCAAATCGACAAATAAAAAAAGAGATTTGTCCGATTATATTGATCTCACTGCCGAAGAAGATATTAGCCTCAAGTATAAATTAGATAATAGGGGTTTTACTTGTGCCTTAACGGATATTAATCCGCGCTCGAATAAGAAAGATTATCGCGGTTTTATCCTTGCTAAAAGCAATAAAGGCAATGCTTTTACTGTTTGCGACATAGATTTCGAATATTCTACGACAGACGAAAAGTTTGCACCAAGATTAACATTTTGCAGGACAAATGCCAGTTTAGAAACCAAACAGGTATCGCCAAATAACGATTATAGTATTGTTAGCTTTAGGTCAGGCAAAGACGGTTATCGAGAATTTTGGAAAATGATCGCTTTTTTGTCGGGCTTCAAAAATATTTTGGACGAAAAAATCTTTCAATGGGAATACAGATTGACTACCGATGAGGATATCATAACAACAATCCAATCAAAGAAGGATAATTCGAGGGCGGCGTATCTAGCTCAGATTATTGAAAAATCAGGAATAAACGAATCAGATGTCAATCAACTCTTAAATTTTAAAAAACGAGAAAGAGATCTAAAAGTTTTTAGATTATTACTTGACGACGAGGACGATTATAGAAAAAAATATCGAGAGCATTACTCCATTTCCAAACCAGGTGATGAAGCGATTTGGCATCACTTTCTATTAAATCATACTTGGATTTTCGGTTTAGCACTCGATTTTAGATGTATAGAGGATTTTTTAGACGAACAACATGTAGGGATTAACGATTCCAATAATGCCGGCAGCCCAATTGCGGATTTTATAGGCATAAATGAATTCACTACTTTGATAGAGATAAAAACTCCAGAGCTTAAGTTTTTTAATCAAAAACGAACAAATACATCTAGGTCAACCACCGCTTCTTTTTCGTCTGATTTCGTCGATGGAGTATCGCAATGCCTTTCACAAAAAGACAAAATTGATAAATCATTCGAGCATAAAATCTTTAGGGATTCAACGGGCCAAGAAATTGATAAAAGGAAAATTAGAAATATTAATCCCAAAGTGTTTTATATAGCCGGAAATAAGGAAGGCGAGATGCCGTTTGACGACGTCGGAGAAGAAAATCAAAACAAGAAAGATACTTTGGAAAGATTTATTCGAGGACAAAATAATCTCGAAATAATCTCATATGATGAACTATACGACAGGGCTTCTAAAATAATTAACCTTATAGGATAATCTCCGCATCACATCTCTGCATCTAACTCAGAACGAACTCGAAGCGAGCTATTCGTAGAGACATGATGTGGGGAGCCGGGCTACCACACCTAGGACGCTCGGCAGTTCAAGATCGTTACCTTCAGGAGGACTTGATCTTAAGTTTACTTCGTTTATATTGATTTGCACTAGTGGATTCATTACTCTAGACCACAAAGCTACTATAAGAAAATTGCACTGAGCGGGCTCTAGAAAAAACAAACAAAAAGCTCGCGAACTTGATATTTACGAGCTTTCCTCATATACATTCATGGAGCACGCCTGGCTTCGCGGCTACTCCATTCGTCGAAAATAAAAAATAAACCCCTGCGGGTTTTATTTTGTTATTTTCTCCTCATGGAGCCGCCTTCGAGATTTGAACTCGAGACCCCTTCCTTACCATGGAAGTGCTCTACCACTGAGCTAAGGCGGCGGGTCATGTATGAACATGAATGGTGCTGGAGGTAGGACTCGAACCTACGAAGGTGTAACCCGAGAGATTTACAGTCTCTTGTCATTGCCGCTAGACTACTCCAGCTTTTAAAATTCATCCACCTGCTGGCGTGAGCCAAGCCCAGACAGATAGGAATATTATAACAAGGTAGGGCGGATTTTTCAACAGGTTTTTGGAAATAAAGATATCGAAAAATTTCATAGAGACTAGAAGTGTATTTGTGAAATAAGGTTTTATTTTTTAGAAATAAAAAGGAGCGCTTCTGAGTACCTCCAATTTTTTTAGAAATAAAAAAGGAGCGCTTATCACGCCCCAATTTTTGCGCAAGATTGCGCGGCTTTTTTGCAATTTAGGTTTTAGATTTTTTGAGTTAGGTATTCAGACTTAGTCTTTTGTTTGAAATTGGGTATGAGTTTAAGTTATCAGTCGAGTTATTTTTACCTAATTTCAATCAAGTTTAGCTATTTTAGGACCGCCGTGGTGATGATAGAAAGAAATAATTTTCTCATCCTCCGGAATTTCTACCTCGAATGTGATCGGCCGAAACGTACGGCGGAAGCCACACAAATCATAATAAGCCTTCAGAAGATTAGAAGTGTTTCTAGTGTCTCCGTGGGGGTTACTGGTCATTGCGTAATGAGCCCCGGTGAAGGTTTTATGAACCACTTTGTTATCGAGTAGATAATCGTTTTCGGAGAGAATTATATTCCGGGGCAGATTATCATCGCCAGGGTCTCTGGTGTTGTTACGGAGCGCCAGATATTGGTCAATCAATAACGCTAGAGAGCTACTGCTTTTTTCCAGATCGAAATTGGGAATGATCGGAATAAATCCCAGCCAGCCTAAAAGAAATCTTGATGCCAATAGGAGTGGTCCGCCATATTTTAGCAACGTATGAAGTGGCTCTTTAAGGAAAAACCCATAGGTGCAGGGGTTCAGACTGAAGGTTGCATCGAAATTGTTTTCCATTTTGTGAATGACGATGTCGCCCACGCTAATAGAGTGACCAATTGTGGTGCGGCTGAGGCGTTTAAATTCCTTGTTGCGTCGAACTATAGCCTTACGCATGGCGGTAATGTAGGTTGGTACATTAAAGCCAAAATTACTATAGCTTAACGCGTAAACTCCGTCACCATCGTGCAAATGATCTAAAATATAGTTAAATGCACTAATAGAGGAGTTTTGCACCCCGCAGATTTGGAAAAAATCTGCTTTGCCATTGGCCTTGCCATGACGTACCGTGTGAACACGGGTGGTGGCAGAAATCAAAGCCTTACGCAGAATAGCTGCGCTGACCGAATTGATTACCATAAAAACGATAATCCACTGCCATATTCTCGGTAGTTCCGTGAAACCTAAAATTGCAATTGTTTGATAAAAAAATGTACTCATTTTGTCCCCCTTTTCTTGTGAACATGCAACAAAAATCAAAATGTATCAGAGATATATTACCACATTTTAATGGTTATGTCAATCTGTCGTAATAGTCCAGGACCTTTGCAACAAAAAGGCAATAAGTATTACCAATAAAAATAGGTAGATATTGTTATTATGCTAATATTGACAATTTTTTTAAAAAAAAATAGAATATAGTTAACTAGGTTACTTTTACCCTGCGCACATTAAGATGGAGGTATATAATGGATGATTCGATGGATATTGCACTACAATCACTACAATATTTGACACTCGGTCTTATTCCAGGTGGGTTCTATGGTGAGGATGATTTTCTACCTCTGCGATTTTCTGGACTGGAAACTACCGAGGAAGGCGGAAGTGAGTCACACGAAAGCGAGTCACGAAAAAGAAAACGTGATTACGAAGACATCAAAAGAAGATTCTACCACGAAAGTAATCGGACCGAGTAAGGATGTTATAACTGACGTATTAGAAGCTAGGCGGGCAGCCAGAAATGATTATTGCTTAGCCTCACTAGAGGACCCTGATCCAAATAAATCACGCCCGAGAACATTCCAAATGGTTTGTTTCTGAATTTAATATCAGAGGAGTGGAAGACCTGAGAGACCGGCTCGAGTCACAGCCTGGTAGTTACATCTCGGATTTTATGGTACATCCCGACTTACATCAAGGATAGTACCGATGCTCTGGTTGAGCACGAGTTTAACTTTAACCGCGATGATTTGTTTAAGGATATCGATGCCAATGTTATCGTAAGTCGCAATTAATCTCCAAAAAAAGAGCCTCGCAGGAATGCGGGGCTTTTTGGTTAAGAAAAATACTCACTATGAGAAGTGTTTTTTAATTATAAGTTTATACTTGAAAAAGCATAAACATAAAAGTAATAACTCCAATAATGAAACTACCTAAAATAAGATAAATAGTATATGATGAGTGTAATGTGACTTGATGGGAGCTTCAATAAGTTTAAATTAGGGGTGGACATGGGATTATAAAACCACTTTATAATATGAATAAGAAAGATGAGACTAATACTGTGACAGATGAAGTTATTAACGATAATATTATTTATGAGGATTATGGAAATATCTTTCTTGATGATTTTGTAGATTGTTGGCCAAGAGAAGCATCTCGGGGAGTTATACAATTTTCTGACGGTGATATTTTGGTTTTCTTTAAAGAGCGGATCGGTCAATACAAGCTACCGGGAGGTGGTAAGGAAAATGATGAGACTCCAGAGCAGACTTTTATGCGTGAAGCTTATGAGGAAACTGGTTATATGGTAAAAAATATACGCAAGATTGGAGTTGTAAAAGATCAGACGCAAACTTCGCATATATTTATAGCGGAGCCATATGGAGAGGCGCAAGAAATTCACCCCGATGGGGATGAAATTAAATTCGATGCCAAATGTTTAAAGATGAACCCAGTGGATGTCTTAAAAAATATGAAAAAGTTTATCATTGAACATAAAGGTTATTCAGATGAAAACTCGTTGATTCAGTGTTATTTTACTGAGAGAGATTGTAAAATTTTGGAATACGTACTAAATCACAATCTGTTAGCGTGAAATAGTTTTCTGTGTAAAATATTTTATTTTTAGGCTCTTCGTGAAATTAGGCCTTTTTGTAGAGCTTGTATTGGTCGGTACTTCCCTGGTTCTTGATGATGGTATTAATGGCGTCAAGGATTTGCTGGTCGGTTTTGGTGTCGCCAGAACTATAGCCGTCGAAAATCTTATCACCGATTACCATAAATGGTACGCCGCGCACGTCTTGACCCAGATATTTTCCGAAATTCTTCATAAGGGTCTTATTATCTTTGTCGCCCCATACTTCGAAGGAATAGGTATTAACTTTATTTTTGGTTTCAGCTGGTAGTTTGGAAATGAATTTGGCGAGAGCTTTACAATGTGGGCAACCGTCACCCCAGAAAATATAAATATTTGATTTGTTACTACCAAGATCAATGTCGGATTCGTGATTAAAGGCGAATTCGGTTCCTTGGGATTGTTTTGAAGTTGATTGATTGGTATTCTCGGTCTGAGTGGATTCGGTGGATTCATTTAGGCTTGATTTGGCTGACTTGTCTGAGGAGTTTTTATTCATAAGCGGCATCACAATTACAGCAACGGTTGAAAGAATTGCAAGAATAGCAAGAACGATTAAAGAGGCGAGCTGGGCGCGTTTTTTGTTAGCGGACTGAGTATTTTGAGGTGTAGAATTTTCCATAGATTTATTATAACTTTTGGTGGGAAAAATGTAAAAATTTTATTGATTTTGATAATGTTTATGGTAAGATAGAATTTGTGTGTTTTTTTAATAACTTTTTTTAGAAGATTTTTCAGGAATTTTTCAGATTTTTGTTACATTTTATTTTGTTTGTGCTAATATAGATTCAAGGATGCCATTATTGAATAAATTTTGTGAGAGAGATTTATGATAAGTGTGATTTTTGGCGATCCGAGAGGG
>CAUUCV010000038.1:0-6582 GCA_963543745.1 uncultured Candidatus Saccharibacteria bacterium
CGCGCAGGCCGTTCATCCAGGTCATGCTATAAGACTAACCCAGCGGCGGGGGAGGTGCGCGCCCGTAGGTCATTGGCTACCTACATCGTGAGCTTGAGCTTAGGTACGGATATGAGATAGCCATCAAAAGTCCTGTAAGTTGGGCACTCATTGGAGCGAAGGAAGGAGGTAAACACGCGGTTGCTTGTGCATTCGAAGACTAAGAGATAGTAGAAATATAGCTTTTGGTATATCTAGATATATTTTTCGATGTCTTAGTGTTTTCTGTATTCGAAAATATGTGCAGCTCATGGTTATATTTTCGAATATATTAGTGTATAGTTGTGGGCATGGAATTTAAGCTAGGTGAACTTTTTTGTGGCCCCGGTGGCCTTGCCATTGGCGCAACCCGCGCTTCTATCTCTGACCCCGACTGGAAGATTGTTCACCAGTGGGCGACTGACTACGACGAAGATACGTGCAATACTTACCGCCAAAATATCTGCCCGGATCGCCCTGAATCTGTAGTGCATGCTGATATTCGAGAGCTTGATTACTCCGTGTTGAAAGAGCTGGGCGATATTGATGGTCTAGCCTTCGGCTTCCCCTGCAATGACTTCTCTACTGTGGGTGAGCAGAAGGGCCTGGACGGTACTTACGGTCCGCTCTATACCTATGGTGCTAAGGCCTTGGAAATGTTCCAGCCTCTGTGGTTCCTTGCTGAGAACGTCGGCGGCATCCGTAGCGCTAATGAGGGTAAAGCCTTTAACCAGATTCTTGAGACCTTTGAGAAGGCTGGTTATAAGCTCGTGACCAATCTCTATAAGTTTGAGGAATACGGCGTTCCTCAGGCACGCCACCGCATTATTATCGTGGGCATTCGTAATGACCAGGATGTAGAGTTTAAGGTTCCTTCTAGCGAGCCTTATCGCAATCATGACGTGTCAGCTCGTACCGCTTTGGAGCAGCCTCCTATCACTGCTGAGATGACTGGTACTGAACTGACTAAGCAGTCGAAGGTCGTTCAGGAGCGTTTGTCATACATCAAGCCGGGACAGAACGCTTTTACTGCGGATATTCCTGAGCATCTTCAGCTGAAGGTTAAGGGTGCAAAGATTTCCCAGATTTATAAGCGTCTTCACCCCGAGAAGCCTGCATATACTGTGACTGGCTCTGGTGGTGGTGGTACTCATATGTACCACTGGGAAGAGAACCGAGCGCTCACTAACCGTGAGCGTGCGCGTTTGCAGACGTTCCCTGATGACTACAATTTTGCAGGTAGTAAAGAGTCTGTTCGTAAGCAGATTGGCATGGCAGTTCCTGCTGAGGGAGCCCGTGTTATATTTGAAGCGATTTTGAGGACGTTTAAGGGCGAAGAATACCCTAGTCAAGAAGCATCCTACTAACCAACAAAACTGCAAAGGAGTAGTTTGTATGGCTCGTAATACGTGGTGGGTTACCCGCCCCAAGCGTAGTCTGCCGCCTGTTCCCCGCTGTCTGATGGCAATTGCTCTTGAGACAGAGGGAAAGATTTGGAAAACGGCTGATAAGACAACGGAACTGACCATCGAAAAGAACCTGGAGCTTGCCGGTCTTAAAGCGAAGGGAAAACGTCGAGATCAGACTGGTGGCGGGGCCCGCACGTATCGAGCCTGGCTGAAAAGTCTCGGCCTTGTCTTTATGGATGAGGACGGGAAGTTCTGGCTAACGGATGCTGGAGAAGCACTGGTAAGGCAGGAAATGCCTCCTCTTACAGTGCTCAAGAAGCAGGTTTTGGATTACCAGTTCCCCAGCGCGTTTACCTATAAGGGGCAGTCCGCTGTCGATTCACGATTCAAAGTTCGCCCTTTCGTCTTCCTTCTGCAACTTCTTCTGGATGAGCGTCTTGAAGGCTACCTGAATGAGAAGGAAGAAATCGGGAAAATTGTTATCGCACATGGTGTATCGAATAAGCAGTCGTGTGTCGATGACGTTGTATCTCGTATCCTTGAACACCGCCGTATCGGTGACGAATCTCTGGAAGAAAACTATGTAGAGCTCTATGCCACCCCTAGGGCAGCTCCTCTTCTAGAAAAGATTTTTGCGAATCACGGAGACATCGCGAATACCTGCGGCAACTGGCTGGGGTACACCCAACTTATCGAACGTTATAAGGGTATCTGGACGATTGCTTCGGGTGCTGAAGATGAAGCACGTAAGCTCGTTGAGGAGTACTCATCGAAAGTGCTAGTCGCTAAGCCTTACGATGAGGAATATTTCCAACGTCGGTATGGTTTGCGCCCGGGTAAGTTCAGGGACAACCGGCGTCGTGAAGGGACTGGTAGCGTTTCTTCGAAGAAGATTGAAGAAAAGAACGTCCTCCTAGTTGCTGAAAAATACGTGGCTGAGCGTCTTATCAATCGGGTGGATACCCAGCTTATCGCTGATATCGCAGCGGAAGCGGGTGTTTCTGCCGTAGAAACCGAACGTATTCTTTCCGCTAAGTACCCGAATGGTCTTGTTGATTCCTTCCTCTCCGAGTACGTACAGATGGCCTTTGAATCACGCGATAGGGCTACTGAATTTGAGAAGGCAACGACCTCAATTTTTGCCGACATCTTTGGGCTCTACGCAGAGCATATCGGTCAGAAGGGCATTGTCCCGGACGTCGTTGTCGCCTCTCGCGAAGAGGGCTGGTCTGGCATCTTGGACAGCAAAGCATATGCCAAGGGATACAGTATCGGACATGACCACCGTAACCGTATGGTCGAGTACATCGAACGGTACCCGAAGTATGGCCCTGAATTTGCGACGCTCGCGTTCTTCTCGTATGTGGTTTCAGACTACAAGAATTCGGTGACGCCTCAGATTCGTACTATCTCTGAGAAATCCGGTGTTCCTGGATCTGTGATTACTGCACGCGATATTGTGCGTATGGTGGAACGCCACAAGAAGAAGCCATATACGCATGCGGAGATTCGCGAAATCTTCTCGTTGAACCGCGCAATTACTTTTGAAGACATTGGATAGGAGTAACGCTCGTAAAACATGAGAACGCTTAGAGCTATTGACTTATTTACAGGGGCGGGTGGTCTTACCCTAGGGTTCCATAAAGCGATGGAAGATTTAGGGATAGATTTTGAAGTTGTTGCCTCTGTGGAGCTTGATAAAGACTCGGCAAAGACGTACGCAAAAAATTTCAGCCCTGATAACCAGTACGTTGGAGATATTGGTGTTTGGGTTCAAAGTAATGAAATCCCTGAAGCGGATATAGTCATTGGCGGTCCACCGTGTCAAGGATTTTCCTCGCTAAACAAGAAGACTGCGCCTGACCCTAGGAATCAGCTATGGCAGGAATATATTCAAGTAATTCTGAAATCTAAGGCAAAGATTTTTGTGCTTGAGAATGTCCCTCCATTCCTGAAATCTAAGGAATTTGAAGAATTTTGTTCTTTGACTAATGAAGGTGGTCTTCTTGAAGGCTATTCTATCTATTCTCGAGTTCTAGACTCATCGCTTCTAGGCTCTCCTCAGAAGCGTAAGCGAGGAATTATCGTCGGATATCAGAAATATCTTGAGGAGCCCATCGAATTTGAGGAGTGTGAACCTCGAACTCTTCAAGATGCCTTCCAAGGGATACCGCTAGAAGTCTCAGGTATTAACCTGCCGAATAACAAAGAATTCTACAGGACGGATGAGTTGCACCTCGGGAGGAATTATACGGACCTGTCGCTTGAAAGGTTTAAGCATATTCCCCCCGGTGGCAATCGATTCGATATACCCGATGAATTGCTCTCTCCCTGCTGGCGTAAGCATAAGAGCGGAGCAGCGGATGTAATGGGGCGGTTATCTTGGGATAAGCCGTCGGTCACTATTCGTACTGAGTTCTTTAAACCTGAGAAAGGCCGGTATATACACCCTACTGAAGATCGAGCAATTACACATTTTGAGGCTGCCCGACTGCAGGGGTTTCCTGATGATTTCTTATGGTTTGGTTCGAAGGTCTCGATAGCTCGACAAATTGGTAACGCTGTCCCTGTGCAGATGTCTCATAAAATATTTTTGTCTTTGTCCAATTCAATTAGAAAGGTTGTTGAATAATCATGATCTCACACCCTACTGGAAAGTCTGTAGATAAGGTTATCGAATCGATTAAAAAATCCTATCGCGCAGGGGTTTATGCCCCGATGATTAGAAGTGTTCAATTTTTAAACTATAAAAATGTTGCAAATGGTAAAAATCTTGATTTTGATTTTCCTATCACGTTGATTGTTGGGCCGAACGGAACTAATAAGACATCTATTCTTAGAGCCCTTGAAAGTTGCCCGCGAGGTAAGAGCTTGTCTGATTACTGGTTTGATACTGACCTTGACCCAATCCCTCAGTCAAGGTCTAGGTTAATGGCGGGGGCTGAAAACCCAGAATATACTTATTCGTATGATTTGCCAGAAAATTCCAGAGTTAGGGCAAAGGTAATGAAGTATATGACCTTCAAAGATGGTCGCGACGATTATTTTGAGCCTGCTAAAAGGGTAGATAACGATGAATATGGCAGGCTCTCTAAAAAAGAGCAAGATAGTGTAAGTAAATATCGTAAAAGTGAAGGGTGGAAGCCTATTTCTAAAAGAGTAATTTATATTGATATGAGGCAACGGGTTCCCGCCTATGACATTAATATGAGTTATGGTTTTAGTGAAGCCTTTTTTGAGGATCAAAATAATCATTTAAAGAAAGAGCTTGAGGGTAAATACCCCGGGGACCGAAAAAAAATTAATGATGAATATAATAAAAGAAAAATGACAATGAAGAGGTATATTAGGCGGGCAAGTGTGAGAATTTCAGAGGTCTTCAATGGGGTAAATGTTGATAGGAATAGAACCTATTATGGAAAAGAAAGGTTCTCTGGAGGTGTAAAAGAGCTTACAGATACTGAAATTCGTTGGGTAAGTTATATTTTGGGGCGCAATTATACAAAGATTGATATCTTGAAACACTCATACTTTAAGCTAGACGGCGTAACTGTACGAGTTGAAGTGGAGGATTTAGAAAATAAGGGAGGGTATGAAGCTTCGGGTCGTGAATCTATCAAGCGAAGGTATTCTGAGGCTTATGCCGGTAGTGGCGAATATGCTGTTATTATGATGGTTCATAATATTTATGCAGCTGAGGAAAAAACACTGATTTTGATGGATGAGCCTGAAAATTCATTGCATCCAGAGTCTCAACGTAGACTAATGGAATATATCCTAAGTGAAACGCTAAAGAAGAAACATCAGATCATTATATCAACTCATTCTTCTTATATGTCTGAGAATCTTCCGAATGACGCCAGAATCGCTCTTTTCTTGGAATCTGGATTTGTGAATCCTCAAATGGGAGTTACGCATCGGGGAGCTTTTATGGGAATCGGTGGGGTCCCTGAGGCTGTTGTTGGGAAGATTATCATCCAGGCGGAAGATAATCTTGCGGCTCGTATTCTTCGTGAAGCGATATTTAGAAAATCGCGTCATAAGATGGATCAGTATGAATTTAAAGTGTTCGGAGGGGTTAATGATGCATACAATCGACTTATTCCGACTTATATAAAAGATTTCAGGAAGGATGTATTCTTAGTTTTTGACGGGGATCAGAATTATCATGATGTGAATGATATCTCCAGCAGATTGAAGGATAAATTCCAGGATGAAGATAGCTATAAGTATATTTCTTGCAAAGTTGCTCTTTACCTAGGAAGAAAAGGATATGTCGCTGTTCGTGATGCCCTGGAAAAAGATCGCTTTGATGTAGTTGAAAGTGTTAGTTACGGAGCTGTATTCCTGAGTGGAAATACACCTCAGGGAGAGAAACATAGGAAATTAAAAGATGCATTAAGGTGGCTTATGGGTCACGTTCACTATCTTCCAGGGACTCCTAATGAGCCCTCGCGTGGAGGAGATAAGGAAGAAGAAATTGGAAATCCTGAAATGTGGATGTTGGATATTATGGGGAATCCTGTAAGTTCAAACGAAGAAGCTAAAAATTTCTTTCATGAGAGCCAAGAAGTGATGGAGAGGGCTTGTTGTATCTCTCCTGATGAGGTTACTTCCCAGGATTCATATGGTTTTCAAGTGTCAAAATTGAAGAAATTTGATAGTTCTCATTTTGATGGCATATACGAAATAATTTCTAAATTTGAATCTATAATTTCACTATAATTTGCATGTAATAAGATATTGGGTCTTGCGGGTGCGTTTCTTCTCTGTATGGATGAAGTGCACCCGCTAGTCCGTTTCCACCGATTTATTGGGTGTGTGTATGCGCCTGTTTTAAAACGGATTCCTCATTCAATAGAATCAAATATCAATACAAAGCGGATAAGGAAAAGAATAAGAAAGGAATATAAATTAATGACCGCCCACAAGGTACAACCGCGCTACAGCCGATAGACTGAAACCATGACAACCCAACTTCTCACCGGCATCCCCGGAACCGGTAAAACCCACCACCTCACCCAACGCGCCCTGCGCTACCTCGCCGACGGCAACGACCCCGCCCGGCTACTCATCCTCGCACCCACCCGCACCGCTGCGACCCGCATGCGAGACACCATCGCCGCCTCCAGCGACCGAAGCCTCTCCGTAGCAC
>CAUUCV010000039.1:0-6563 GCA_963543745.1 uncultured Candidatus Saccharibacteria bacterium
TGGAGCAGTGGGGGAAATTTGTGTCGATGGTTTTAATGGTGAACTTGTGGAAGCTGGCACCATCGAAGCGTTCAAAGAAGCTATGAAAAAGATTCTTTTGGATAAGAAACTTCAAAAAGAATATAGTAAAAATTCTTTGGAGATTTCAAAGAAGCATGATTTAAGGCATACCTTGAAGCGCTTTGAAGAAATTTATGAAGAAGCGATTCGCTTAAAACATGCAGAAGCGGAATAATGAGATTGGAGAAAATAATGCAGAAAAAATGGTCATGGCAGGATTTGCCGAAACACTTTACGATTCTAGCCCCGATGGAGGGGGTGACGGATGTGGTTTTTCGTCAGGTAATTAACCGGGCGGGGCGATCAGATGTATTTTTTACGGAATTTACTAACGTCTCTTCTTTTGCTTCGGTAAAAGGTCGCGATAATGCACTTGAACGTCTCGATGTAGTAGAGACCGATTCGCCGATTATTGCGCAAATTTGGGGGAAAAATCCAGAGCAGTTTGGCTTACTGGCTAGCAAATTGGAAGAACTTGGTTTTGATGGACTCGATATTAATATGGGCTGTCCAGATCGGCATGTCAATAAAGCGGGCGGTGGTGCAGCAATGATCCGTACGCCAGAATTGGCCCTTGAATGTATTCGTTCGGCGAAAGCAAATACTAATCTACCAGTTTCGGTGAAGACGCGTCTTGGCTTTACTTACGTCGATGAATTTCGTGAATGGTTACCAAAAATTTTAGCAGAGGATGTGGCGAATTTGACGATTCATTTACGCACACGCAAGGAAATGTCAAAAGTGCCAGCACATTATGAGTTAATTCCAGAGATTTTAGCAATTCGTGAAAGAATAGCGCCGCAAACTTTAATTACGATTAATGGTGATATTGCGGATATGTCGGATGTGAAAAAACTCAGCGAGGCTTATCCAGAGGTGGATGGTTTTATGATTGGTCGTGGGGTATTCTTCAATCCATATTGTTTTACTAATCGTAAACCAGTGGGGTTGGGTGGTGAAGTTGAAATTCCGGAGGTTATGGAATTATTCCGTTTTCATCTAGATGTTTTTGATGCGAGATGTGGAGAGTTAGAAGAATGCGGCTCGAGGTATCCATTTGAGCCACTGAAGCGTATGTTTAAAGTCTACGTGAACTCTTTTGATGGGGCTTCGGACTTGCGCATAAAATTGATGGATTGTAAAAGTACGACGGAAATTCGGGCGGTATTAGATGAATTTTGTGCAAAATTGTAACAAAAAAAGAGGGTGTAATTCCCTCTCTCTAGATTAGTTAGCCGCAATGTGCCAAGTCAAATCTGTAGCATTAAACATCAGACGACATTGCTCCTTTCCGACTAAGACATCGAAGACGTGAATCGCGGTATTACCGACGAAACGGATGTGAGTGCGGAGTAATTCCGTCACTTCAGACTCTTCGTAGCCACGTCGCTTGAACGTCAGCGGCTGGCATGGAGTCATTTGATAGCCGAAAAGGGCCATCACTTCGACACGTTCTAGATTGTTAAGATTAGTTTGGTTTTGCATAAGTAACTCCTAAAATATTTAAAATAAGAGTCATTTATGTGAGCCCGATTTATTGGCTCCTGGCTAAAAGTATAAATGACGATACTTAAAGCTAAAACATTTTCTCATTGCCAGTGACCGAAGTGTAGCAAGATACTTTAATTTTAGCATAAAAAGTATGTTTGGTGCGGAAGATAGGTTTAAAATAAATTAGTTTTTATGGTAAATTGGCAGAAAAAATGGGAGGCTGGAGTGCCTCCCGAAAAGCGTGAAAATTGCGGGTCAATAGTTGCGTTGCTGATATCTTTTGGGAGAAGAGTACTAGCGAGTAGTAGTTTTTCAGGGAGCTAGTATTCGATATCAGCAAATTTTTTTTGGAATTTTAATAATCGAGTTACAGGTGCTATGTATGATTAATCTATGATTAATCGTTGTAGAAGCCTTGGTCTCTAGCAGATTCTAGCATGACCTCAATTTCCGAATCCCGGGCTTTCTGGAAATAATCTGGATTGTTCTTGTAATCTTGAACAAATCTGCGCACATCTCCAGGTCTCCAAGAATCGTATCTTGTGCCATAAACATCGTTGGTAATAGTAACACTCATGTGAAATACCCCCTTTCACAAAAAAGCAATTTTCACGTACGTCAACCTAAATCCTAGTTAGATTAGACGGTTTAATTCTATCATAAAAACATAAATATGTCAATGTTAAAAAATTGACAAGATTAGAAAAAAGTTGTAGAATATGAGAGCTGATTAATACTAATTAGTGTGACTTTTGACAGTAGTTCTTTAAGAGGAGGTTTCCGTATGGAAAAAGATTGGAAAGAGAAAAAACAGATACTAAATGCCGAAATTCGCTCGCTGATAGTCGCAAGGCTTTTATCATGTGTGGTGATAGCGGGGTTACTGCTAGGAGTGTTGCCGTTTTGGGCGACAATTTTACTAGTTGGTGTTATGTGGAATGTAAATTTTATCGTCGGGGGGTCGATAATATACGAGTATGATCTTTTAGTTTTTCTTAGTCATAATAAGTTGGGTGCGATAATGGTAGTTGCTTCCGATATAATATTTAATGCGTTTATCTGGATGGTGCTAGTTTCAATGGTGGACTTTTGGATACTATTAATTATAATTATTGGCACAATTATGACTACAGTCCAAGACAATGTTAGGAATATCGTAATGGCTCAAAGGTATTACCCTAGATTACCTGGGTTTGCGAAAAAAATAGCTAGCATAAGATTAACTATAGGTAATGCAAGATTTGTTACTCTGGTGGCAATGCCAATTATTATGGTGTTTGGAACTAAATTTAGTAATGTGCTAGCGATAACTCTAACGATATTTTTGGCGGCCCTCCTTTGTTATGTTCAATCTATGATCTTGTCTTTTGTCATAGAGAAAACACTTAAATAGCACTCCTGGTGGAGTGCTATTTTTTCTTTTTGGGAGGTTTTATTTTGAAGTGCTTATGCTAAAATAAAAATAAAATTCGGAGAGAGAAAGATGGGCAGAAAGCATATCAAAAATCGGGTATATCAGAGAACCGAACGAAAAATTTTTAATGCTTTGGCAAGTATATCAAGAGATAAAAGCTTAGCTGAAATTCAAATATGCGAACTTGTTAGGGTGGCTAGGATTGCCGAGTCAACATTTTATGATCATTATCGTAACTTGGCAGATTTAATGAATAAAAATCGCGCTATCTTCTTGAAGCATTTGGAGGATGAGGTAAAAACAAATTTTCAATTAGAAATGAGCATGGAACAATTTTATGAAAAATTGTTCATTTTTTTATATAAAGAAAATCGTTTGGAGTTGATGCAGATGGATTTTCATAAAATGATGAATTTGGCGCTGTTTCGAGTGGAATTTAAGATGTTAATTTATCGCTTTTGGAATCGCTATGAGCCGGAATTGATGGAGGCAATCTATGACCATTTTCTGGCGGACCTAGTGGCGGAATTATATCGTTGGCGTCGCGAGAAATATCACAAGAATTTTATTGTGAAGCACGCGCGAAATTTGGTGTATTTGACGAAAAATGCGCCAAAGTTTTATGTGAATCTGGCCTAAGGCCGGGGTGTTAAGTTTTGGTGAAAACTGTATTTTAGGAGTAGAATCTAAAGTATTAAAGCTGGAAGACTATTCGATGGCATTATTCGATGCTGGTAATTTCACCGTCTTTGAGATGAAGTAGACGCTGGTTTTTGGAGCCTCGAAATTTTAGGGTGAGGTCACGCTGGGCAAGGACGAATGGTCCATCAATCAGGGCATCGAGGGTTTTGAAAAACTCCCATTGATCGTTTTGCTTTGCCTTAATTTCTTCATAAGTGTAGCCAGAAAACGACCAGACGTTCCACCCAAGTTCTTCTTTGACAAATTTAGCAATTTCGATACAGGCTTCGGCTTGAAGCGATGGTTCCCCACCACAGAAAGTGAGGCCGGTTTGCCCCTTAAGGGAGCGGAGTTCTTGTTTGACATCTTCAATATCGACAAGAACCCCACCCTCTTCGTCCCAGGTTTCTTGATTTTGGCAACCCTCACAGTGGATAAAGCAACCTTGAGTCCAAATCACGGCACGTAACCCATAGCCATTAACGATACTATCATGTTCAATCGGGCCGGAAAGACGGATATGGGCTTTATCAGAACCAGGGACGCGGGACGACATTTAGGCCTTTCCTAGAGATGACTTAGCAGTGTGTTTGGCATGTTCGCGGGCAGCCTTTTCGGCTTTAGTGTAAGTTCCAGAAACATTGTGTTTAACACGATCATGTTCTTCGGCACGCTTCGCATCATTCCAGCGATCAAGAGAACCAACTAGATATCCAGTGATGCGGCGGAGACGCTCAAAAGGAATTTCTCCTTCAAGACGACCACAGGATGGACAGCGTTCACCTGGAATAATTCCAGAGAAACCACAGACTGGGTCGCGGTCTACTGGGTGATTGACTGAGCCATAGCCAATACCAGAATCGTGCATCTTGCGAATAACAGCTTCGAAGGCTTCAATGTTTTGTGATGGGTCACCATCGAGTTCGACATAGGAAATATGGCCGGCTGGACAGAGTGCGTGATACGGTGCTTCAATTTCGATTTTTTCAAAGGCTGAGATTGGGAAGTAAACTGGAACATGGAATGAATTAGTGTAGTAATCACGATCATTTACACCCTCAATGAGACCAAATTCCTTGCGATCCATTTTGGTGAAGCGTCCGGCGAGACCTTCGGCTGGGGTGCCAAAGAGACTGAAATTGAGGTGATATTTTTGGCTATATTCATCACATCGCTTGGTCATATGTTCGATAATCTCGAGACCTTTCTTTCTGGCTTCTTCGTCTTCACCGTGATGTTTGCCGAGCATAGCTTTGAGAGTTTCGGCAACGCCGATAAAGCCAATAGAAAGTGAGCCATGCTTGATTACATCGCGTAGAGTATCGTCTGGGCCGAGCTTTTCGCTACCAAACCAGTTCCCTTCTCCCATGAGGAATGGGAAGTTGCGGACGTGTTGGTTGGCTTGAAATTCAAAGCGCTCGAGTAGCTGGTCGGCGACTAGATCCATTAATTCGTCGAGTTCCTTATAGAAGCCTTTCCAGTCTGCTGTTTTACGTTCTTTGAGTGCGATGCCATGCTTAATGCCAAGACGGACTAGGTTGATAGTAGTGAAAGATAGATTGCCGCGGCTAGTTGCGATACCGTCAGATTCTGGAAAAATGGAAGAGAAAACGCGGGTGCGGCAACCCATGGTAGCGATCTCGGTATTATAGTCGCCTTTCTTGTAGTACTTGATATTGAATGGAGCATCGATGAAGGTGAAATTCGGGAAGAGACGCTTGGAGGAGACTTCCATACTGCGCTTGAAGAGGTCGTAGTTTGGATCTTCTGGGTTGTAATTAACACCCTCTTTTACTTTAAAGACTGAGATTGGGAAGATTGGTGTCTCGCCGCGACCAAGACCGCGTTCGGTAGCTTCGAGAAGCATCTTGGAAACGAGACGGCCGGACTCGGTGGTATCGGTACCGAAATTAATAGAGGTAAATGGGACTTGTGCGCCAGCACGGGAATGCATGGTGTTAAGATTATGGATAAAACCCTCCATAGCTTGGAATGTTTGATTTTCGGTATCTTTCTTTGCTTCGTTAATGACAATAGCTGGAATCTTGAGAGATTTTAGAGTTTCTTCGTCACCATATTTAATGTCTTCCGGAATAGTTACTTCAATTTTTTTACCAGAGAATTCGTTATATTTTTTAAGATTAGCGCGGAGGGTTTTCTTGAAGGTCTTATCGACGCCTGGTGCCATGGCGTAATCGAAGTTTGGAATGGCTTGGCCGCCGTGCTGTTCATTTTGGTTGGCTTGAAGAATAATGGCAGCAAGTGCAGCATAGGAGCCGATGGAATTTGGTGTACGGAGATGACCATGCCCGGTATTAAAGCCGCCATTAGCGAAGAGTTTTAATGGATCGGTTTGACAGCAGGTAAGTGTACCAGTGGCATAGAAATCTAAATCATGAATATGAATATCGCCATGGTCATGAGCGGCGCCGAAACGTGGTTCCATGAGAACGGATTTGGCGAAAAACTTAGCACCTTCAGCACCGAATTGAAGCATTTTACCCATGGCGGAGTTACCATCGACGTTCGCGTTGCTGCGCTTAATGTCTGAATTTTGTTTCGCATCAAGCACGGCAATGGTGCGATAGGCATCCATGAGACTGGTTTGAGCCATGCGACGAACCGTGCGCTCGTTGCGGTAAGAAATATAAGCTTTGGCGGTCTTCTTATAGCTAGATTCCATGAGGACTTTTTCAACAATATCTTGAATCTGTTCAACGGATGGAGTTTTCTTTTGGTCAAGTTTTTCGGATTCTGAAACAACTTTTTCGGCTAGGCGTTTGGCGCGTTCTTCTTTGAATTCTTCAGTGGCGGCACCGGCTTTTTTGATGGCGTTGGTGATTTTTTCGATATCAAATGGGACTACTTTTCCATCTCGCTTGACGACTACTTCCGCAACTGGGCGGATACGCCGCGC
>CAUUCV010000040.1:0-6492 GCA_963543745.1 uncultured Candidatus Saccharibacteria bacterium
AAAATATCTATAACTAAGCTCTTAGTCTCTCTAAAATAAGCACCACTAATTCGGTTCTTATTTTATTGTGCCATTTTCACAAGTTAAGCAATATCTATTAAATTTTACATCATTTTTCTTCCGCCATTTTATTCCATTTATGCTAAACTCAAATTAGATGTATAAACATAGATTTATCTATTAGGACTAGATAAATAACATAAAATGGGAGAGAAAAACCGTGTCAAAGCGAGGAAAAGGACAGACCGTCAGAGGTAGGTCGGTTTTTAATATATTATCAATCTTTTTAGTCAGTACTTTATTTTGTTTGCTACATTACGAAAGCACCCATGCCTCGACTGCCTCACTAGGCATGCCTGGCGAGGTTAAAGTTGAAACCGATTTTTCGACTGGAAGTAGAATGGAGTTTTCTAAATCCATAAATATTACCGTTAATACCAATAGCCCATTAGGCTACAAATTACTTTTTAGTAGCGACAGCGAAGATAGTTCACTGGTGAGCAACGACCCTAAGAACGACTATTCCATCCCTTCTGTCTATGGTTCTGATTATGTACTTTCCAGGGACATGCATAATCAGTACGGCTATAATATCAAAGACACCGACGATCAAATTTACCAACAAATCCCAAGCCTTAGTAGCCCGCTCAAAATCAAGCAAGTCAAAGATCCACTTACTACCGCCGATACTGTCAAATTCAACCTCGGCTTCGAACTTGAATCTTCTGCACAGCCTGGCGAATATCATCGCAATCTAATTTTTACCCTCCTTGCTGAAGATCAAGCTTCTATCCAATTAGTTAATGGTATCGAAATTAATAAGGCTATCAAAAAAGCCGTCGGCATCACCGAGGCCAGCTATCTCGACAGTCCACTTACTACCACCCCGGACGATCCATGGCCTATACTAAATATCACCGTAGGCAGAAATAAATGTAGTGATTATATCACCAAAGAACGCACTTCAGTTATCTCCATACCAGATTCTGACGCCGAAGTCTATCTCGGTGGCTATCGTGATCGCTGGGATTATATCTGCATTTGGAGTAATGCCACAGAATTAATCTTCCCGGAGGATCTTTCCTATCTGTATGCCGGTCTTGGCGAAATAGATTATCATGTCAACTTCAGTTTCACCGATGGCCGCAGTAAGTCCACCCTAAATTTTAAGAAAGTCAAAAATCTTGACCACCTATTCCATAACACTGTCGCATACCACAATGGCTCATTCGAAGCCTCTGACTTCTTTGAATATCTCAAAGATTCCCCTATCGAAAGTGCCGAATCTATCTTCGAAAACTCCACAGTTAGTACTGTTGAGAAATTCGCCAATATCGTAAATCGCGCTAAAAATCTTGCCTACGCTTTTCGCAATACAAAATCTTTGGGTCAGGTTAATTTTTCCGATTGGATTATCGATGAAGCCGAAGATACTCAGTCTATGTTCGAGGGCAGTGGGATTGGTCAGGCTATCCTAAATAATGCCACCTTCGCTAAGACCAAAAACACCGAAAAAATGTTTAAAGATACTAATAACTCTGCAAATATTCAGCTGCCAAATGCAATCTTTGGTGAAACTACTGATACTCACGCCATGTTCATGAATACTACATCTCCGAAAATACTTCTACCTAAAGCCACTTTTGCAAAATCCACTGACGCAGGCTCTATGTTTGAAAAAGTCCCTCTTAGCGAGTTCAATCTATCTAGCGCTACTTTTGCTAATACAACTAACTTTAGCAACTTCTTTAAGGAAAGTGGAAACTATTACCTTACGCTAAAATTACCAAAATTATCCCTTGCCTCGGCAGAAAATCTCTCTCAGATGTTCTATAAATCCGAAATTAGCGGCCTCACCCTCAATGAAGCATCCATGGGCGGCAATCACATTACTGATATGTCGAGCATGTTTCAAGATTGCGCCAGTCTCGAGGAAATTGATCTTCACAATATCACCACTGGACCACTAGAAAATATCGCCAGTATGTTTAAGCACCTTCCATATATTAAAAAAATCGTTCTACCAAGCGTCTTTAATACTGCAGCCGTTACGGATTTCAGTTCATTTCTCGCCGATAGTGTTAAACTCACTACTTTAGAAAATAGTGACAAAATTAAGTTAAGCAGTGCGATTAACACTAGTCACATGTTTTATAATCTACCATTACTCGACCTTAAAGATTTTATCGAACATATCGAGTCCGAAAATATTACCGACGCTTCCTATATGTTTTATCGAACCAAGTCTAGCCAAAATACCATTCTTCCTACCACCTTTAAAACACATAACATTTCCAATATGCAGAGTATGTTTAGCGGATTCAGGACCCCTTTGCTCGACATCTCTAATATGCAGTTCGATAGTGTTACTACCATGGAAGAGATGTTGAGTGGTATAACATTCGACAGCAGTGAAATAAGCTTGGATGACTATAATTACTCTGCCAAACAAATTATCTGGCCGACCACCACCCTTAACGCACCAAATCTTGTCTCCCTACGTGGACTTTATAAGGGCCAACACTACCTCGATAAAGCAGTTTTTCCAAAAATGAACACCTCAGTTCTTACTGACCTTAGCTTCATCTTTAGTAACTTTACAAATTCACTCACCAAGCTGGATCTCACCGGACTTGATACTTCACACGTTGAAACCGTTGAAAGTATGTTCGCTGGTACTCAATTTACTCTAGACGTTCCAACCAAAATTTCCTTCGACACCTCTAATGTTCGCAATATGCATAACATGTTTTACTATGCTAGATCCAGTGACGGACTGTTAGATCTCAGTGACCTTAATGTTTCCAATGTCACTGACATGTCTAATCTTATATATTACACCTGGCTAGTCACCGTCGACCTTACTGGCTGGGATACTAGAAATGTCACCGATATGACTGAAATGTTCTATGACAGTAACTACATTACGACCATCTATGCTTCCGAAAGTTTTGTCACTACCAATGTCACAAAGTCAGATAGAATCTTCTATATGGATTATGGTGGGGCTTTCGTTGGCGGTAACGGCACAGCCTTTACTGGAAGCGAAGATATCACTTACGCTCGCATCGATAAACCAGGTAAGCCAGGGTTCTTTACCAAAAAATAAACATCCAAAACCTCCAATTTTCCTCTTCCATTCGCCATTCCATTTATGCTAAAATAGAAGTGTTAAGAATAAGCTTATTCTGAATACATCTCAGAAAGGCTAATAAATTGGAGGTTTAAGTGAATAAACTGCGAACTCACGAAAACATTTTTTGTGAGCTATGCCGAAAACTAGTGCTCGTTGCTTTTTCAAGTCTCTCTTTTCTTATTTTCCATACACAAAATACCTTTGCTAGCTCTATTTCCATTACAGTCCCATCAAACGTAAATATCCAGGCCGACACTGGTGCACAATCCAGAACCGAAATTACCAAAACCCTCGATCTAACTGTTAGTACCAACAGCACGACTGGATATAAGCTCTATTTTAGTAGCGATAGTGCTGAGACTGGGCTTGTTAGCACTACAGGTAATAGTTTTAAGATTACTTCTGTCTACGGCAACAATAATAATCTGTCTAGTGCTATGAATAATCAGTATGGTTACAATACTGAGACCGTTGACAATAAACTATACAACTACATTCCGGCTCTTGCATCACCTGCACTGATCCGTAATGTCACTACTCAACTCACAGCGGCTGATAGCTTTAAATTTAATTTGGGATTTGCACTACGCAATAATATCCCCGCTGGATCATATCAACGTAAATTAGTTTTTACCCTTATTTCCGAAGGTGAATCTACTGGAAAAATTGTAAATGGCACAGAATTAAATAAAGCGCTCAAAAAGGGCCTTGGCATTACTGATCAAAGTTATTTTGATGACCCACTAAAAACTACCAGCAATTCTTATTACCCTGACCTTAATATTCTCGTAGGTAAAAATAAATGTAGCAACGATATTACACCAGAACGCACAAGTTTAATTTCCACTCCAGATTCCGAAGCACCGGTCTATCTTGGCGGATATCGTAACTCTTGGGATAAATACTGCATTTGGACACCTGCCACCAAGCTTATCTTCCCAGAAAATCTATCTTATATGTTCTCCGGACTCACTAATATCAATAGAGATGTGTCTTTCACCTTTAATGATGGACGAGATAGTAACATGCTCGATTTTTCCAAAGTCAAAGATGCTTCACACCTCTTTCATAAAACGACGGGTTATTATAGCAACAAATTTAAAGCCGATGAATTCACCAATTATCTGAAAAAGGCAGAAGTTGAAAATATAGAATCACTTTACGAAGATTCTGGTATTTCCGTTATTGATGACACCTCTTTCATGTCAAATGCCAAAAATATTTCTAATCTTTTCAAAAAC
Organism: uncultured Candidatus Saccharibacteria bacterium; assembly: GCA_963543745.1. Classification (GTDB taxonomy): domain Bacteria; phylum Patescibacteriota; class Saccharimonadia; order Saccharimonadales; family Saccharimonadaceae; genus Nanosyncoccus. Next base: position 4,378 of record CAUUCV010000040.1, read on the forward strand.
GCAAAATACCTTGAGACTGCCGATCTTTCTACTTGGACTATTTCCGACATGGAAGACGCCTCATCTATTTTCGAAAATTCGGCACTACGAGAAATCAATCTCAGTAATTCAACCTTCGAAAACACCACCAATACCCAAAATATGTTCAAAAATTCCGCCGCCACCACCATTACCCTCGGAAATGCAACTTTTAATAACGTTGAAAATGCTAGTGGAATGTTTGAAAACACCAAAGCCACCACGATTACTATGCCAAAAGCAACTTTCAATAACGTTGAAAATGCGAGTGGAATGTTTAAAAATGCTCAAGCTGCTACAATTAGTATGCCAGAGGCAACATTTTCTAGTACCACTGACTTCTCAAACATGTTTAATGGTGCCACAAACGCAAGCAATATCGATCTATCCAAAATCACCTTTAGTGCGGCAACTAATCTTTCTGGGATGTTTAAAGACACTTCTGCCGATCAACTCGTATTAAACAATAATAATCTAGGCGGCAACAACATTACTGATATGTCCTACATGTTTGAAAATAGTAAGGTTAAAAATATCGACCTTGGTAGTATGCAAACTGGACCACTTACCGCAGTCGCTGGTATCTTTAAAGGTGCATCCGAACTTAAAACGGTCACCTTACCAACCGTCTTTAATACTTCAAATGTTACCGACATGAGCTCTCTTTTTGAAAATGCCCCTAAGCTCACAACTATTAATAATTTTGATAAATTAGATATCAAAAATGCCCTTAATCTCAGTCACCTATTTGCCAATACACCATATCTATCACAAGCCAACATCATCCCGAATCTTAAAGCCGATAAAGTCACCAACGCCTCGCATATGTTCGCAAAAGCTTATGCTAATGGCCCAGTAACCTTCCCAAGCACATTCAATACTGCAAATCTCACCGATATGAGTTATATGTTCCAAAATCTAGATACCCCTCAACTTGATATTTCTCATTTTGACCTCAGTAATGTCACCACTCTGGAAGGCACATTTAGCTCAGAAAGTAAAACTTCTTCAGCTGGCAAGATTATCTGGCCAAGCAATAATCTAAATCTACCGCACCTAACCTCGATGCGTGGCCTATTTAAATACAATTCATACCATACCGAAATTACCTTACCAATCTTCCATACTCCAAATCTTACCGACACTAGTTATATGTTTTATGGTATTGGCTATATCACAAAACTTGATAATATTAACGCTCTCGAAACCGCTAATGTTGAAAATATGGAGGGCATGTTCGGAGCTAATAGTTCTGGTCTTCTAAGGGGGACTAATGTAAAATTTGAATTTAATACTGGAAAAGTCAAGAATATGAGCTTCATGTTCAATAATACTTATGTGCTTAATCTTGACCTCAGCTCCTTTGATACTAGAAGTCTAGTCAATGCCGAAAGTATGTTCAACTACACCTGGCTAAAAATCCTTGACCTTACTAACTGGGATACTCGAAATCTTGAAAATACCACCGAGATGTTTGCTCAGTCGACCTGGCTCCAATATGTCTACGCCTCCGAAAGCTTCGTAACTACGAAAGTTACAAAATCTAATGATATGTTCTATGGCGTTACTTCCAACCTTAATTACATTGGCAATAATGTTTCTTACGCTCGCATCAATAAACCTGGTGCTCCTGGTGCCTTCACTAAGAAAACATAAACTAAAATACCCCATAACATCTGGGGTATTTTTTTATTTTCTGTAGAAATATGTAACAAAAATCAACTATTCACTCATCCTTCAGGAGTTAGCCATAAAAAACATCAACTATTCATTCATTCTTAAAAAATAAGCCATAAAAATATCCCACCTCAGTGGGATATTTTCGATAAATTCGTAAACTTCAGAGTTTTAATTAAGCTAATTCGATGACAGCACCAGCTTCTTCGAGAGTTTTCTTCAAAGCTTCAGCTTCGTCTTTCTTGACGTTTTCTTTTACGGTTGAAGGAGCACCATCAACGAGAGCTTTAGCTTCACCAAGACCAAGACCGGTAGCTTCCTTAACAGCCTTAATAACAGCGATCTTTTGAGCACCAGCGTCTTTAAGAACGACGTTAAATTCAGATTTGCCTTCTTCTTCGGCAGCAGCGGCAGGAGCAG
>CAUUCV010000041.1:0-6106 GCA_963543745.1 uncultured Candidatus Saccharibacteria bacterium
CAGCCGACCCCGACGCCGAACCTTCTCCCGACTTACCGCCAGCCGTACTATTTTCAGTTGTACCGTTTCCAGCTGTAGCATTTTCAGTCGTACTATTTTCAGGTGCACCGTTTCCGGCCGTGCCACCCTCGGCTGTCTTATTCACTTTTACCGTTGGAGCACTCGCCCCAGAAAAGAACATCGGTCCACCCACGCCACCAGTCCAAGAAAAAGTGCTAGTTGGTTTTTTCTCTGGAGCTTCAGATTTTTCACTAGTCTCTTCAGTCTTGCCTTCAGTTTTCTCTTCGGTCTGACTCTCAGTTTTATTTTCGATCTTTTCCTCGGTATTTTCCTCGGACTTATCTTCGGTTTTTCCCTCGACCGTATCTTCGGTTTTTTCTTCGGTTTCTTTTTCAGTCTTTTTTTCGGCCTGTCCCTCAGTCTTTTCTTTAGTCTCGGTCTTCGGCTTTTCCTCGCCCGATTTACCACCAAATAACTGGTAGACTCGCTCATCCATTTCCCGAGCCTTCTTAATTTCTTCTATTTTATCGGAACTCTCAACCAGACGCTCTGAAAAACTCTCCATCAGCTTCATTTTTTCATCTCGTGGCAATTCTTTATCTTGGCTAAGCTTTCTTAAAGAATCTTTACTCTCTTCGAGGTGACGATTTTGAATCTCCAGTTCTTTCTCACGCTCTGCCTCGTTCACCTCGCGATTTTCATAAATATTATAAAGCTTCGTCAATTTAGTTTCGACTAAATCCAGCGCCTGTTTCTTGGTTTTATAATCATCAAAACCAAGTTTCCCCTCCATTTTCATCTGCTCAATCATATCACGACGATCCGCAATCTGATGCATCTTCAGTTCAAAAATTTCCGCCCCCGTTTTTGGCTTTTCTGAATTTTTTCCTACCTCAAAATTCTTCACCGGATTTTGCTCCGCCGCCGTACTATTCACTTTTTCCGCCCCACCTCCTGGAGCCGCGCTACCTAATTTATTTGGATTCATTGTTATTTTAGTCCCTCAAATTAGATTAAGTATAACGCTTATTCTAATCTTAATCAACCAGCCTGACCCAAAAACTAACGCTCAGATTCAAAAAATTATTCCCCCCAATTTTTCTCTAACCTAACCGTTCAATTTCCTTCAAAATTTCCGTCATCCGCTCTTCGTCTTCACAAGATTCAAGCTCTAAAATCAATTGTTTCTTTTTCTCTTTATTACGTTCCACCTCGTAACGTTGACGCAGTTCCTGGCTTAATTTTGAAAGTTCCACTTCCCCCTTTTTCGCAAATTTTTCTTCAAAAATTAGTGACAATTCTTCCAGTTTCACTTCATCCGTCGGAATTTCCAAATCAATTTCCGCCCCCGCCGTTCCCCCATAAATCAAAATCGCCAGTAAATCATTTTCGAGTACTTTCAAAAGACTTGGCGTCGCCGTCTCTTTCACTTCTTTCACCGGCTTTAATCGCACGGTTTCTACCTGGACTTTTTTCTCTTTCAAATCCTCCACCGTCACTTCCAATTTTCGTGCCACCATCTGTTCATAATGCTTACGCTCTACCGGGTCCTGAATTTCCACAATCAATTTCATCGCCAAATCCGAATATTGTTTCTTCCCCATTCCGGTACGCAAATTACATCGAATTTCATATTTTCCTAACACCCAATCAATCGCTGGCACTGGCTTCATCACACATTCTCGCCATTTTTCTGGCGCCGAACGAATTAACTCATCCGGGTCTTTCGCCTTGCCATAATCCGACACCACCGACAAAGAAATCCCCAATTTACTTGCCATCAAAATCGCTCTCTCAGTCGCCGCTACCCCTGCCGCATCACCGTCATAAGCCAAACGAATATCCGAAGTCAAACGCGATAAAATCTTCAAATGATTTTCTGTCATTGCCGTACCCGAAGTCGCCACCGCCTCCTGCACCCCCGCCTGATGCGACGAAATCACATCCATATTCCCTTCCACAATCACACAAAAACCATTTTCCCTAATCGCTTTTTTTGCCAAATTCAAACCAAAAATAAATCGACCCTTATTAAAGAGTAATGTTTCTGAAGTATTCAAATATTTTGGCTCACCCGCCTCCGTAATTCGCCCCGTAAACCCAATCACATTATCGGAACTCGCATCGATAAACGGAATCATCATCCTGCCGCGGAAAAAATCCCCACCAAAACGATTCATTAGACCCGCTTCTTTAATTTCTGCTTCCTTATAACCACGTTTTTTCAAAAAATTTACCAAAAAATCTTTCCCGCTCGGCGCATAGCCAATCCGAAAATTCAGAATCGAATTACGATCCAAATTTCTCTGATAAAATGCATAATCTCGAATCTTTTCGTTTTTCACTAGGCATGCTTGATAAAATTTCGTCGCGAGTTCCAAAATTTCCCGCATTTTCATCTTCGTACGCGATACTTGCATATCTCCGCTCGAATATTTTTTGAGTTCCACCCCCGCCTTTGCCGCTAATTTTTCCAAAGCTTCCGGAAAACTAATCCCCTCTACCTCCATTACAAACGAGAAAATATCTCCACCTTTATTCGCCGAAAAGTCGTGCCAAATTCCCTTATCTGGCGACACCATAAACGAAGGTGTTTTATCGACACCCCATGGCGAGCGACCTTTCAAAGTCGCACCACTTCGCTTCAGCTCAATATATTCCGATACCACATCTTCAATCGGCAACCTGGCTCGAATTTCCTCCTTCGCATCTTGCATAACTCAATTATAACAAACCTCTATGCTATAATTAAAGCATGGACAATATGGCTTATCTTCAACAAATCGCCTCTAATTCTTCCAAGCCGAATTCAGGCAAAAAGAGTTCTCCTTTTGGTTTTCTCGATAAAATCATCCCTTTTCTTACCCTGCGCAATATATCTATCGCTCTTGGGGCTATTTTCATATTGATTCTTTTTAGTGTTTTTTCTGGCACCAAAAAAATTGTCGAAAATCGTGATCGCGATAATTTAGTTTCAAGCTTCTATCTTGCCAAATATATGAATGAGGAACTTATCGACAAATATAAGGACTACATGCAGTCCTCTGATGTCCGCGGTATTACCGCCTCTCTTCAAGCCGTGCTTGCCGAACTTGAATTGAATGAAAAAAATCTTCTAAATTCTGAATTTGGTATTCCTGAATTAGAATCCACTTATGACGAATCTAATCTTGCTACTACCCAAAAAGAAACCGTCGCCAAAATCGCTGAACAATTCGAAAATGGCCGCATCTCCGCTCGCCTCGACCGCTTCGCCTTACGTGAATTTCCTCTACTTCTTGCCTATTTGATCAATTATCAGACCGAAGCCGAAACTCGTACCACCAATCAAAAAGTCAAAGCTAATACTGTCGAGCGTGTGAAAAATCTCGAAAATATTAAGTCCCAATACGAAAATTTTAAATCTTCCGCTATCTAAAACTAAAAAAATTTCCAAAATCCATTTCATAAAACTTGAGAAGCCATCTCGTGAAACTCTTAAATCACGACATAAAAATAAGTCGCTCCTCGCGACCTATTTTTATTTCAAATTATTTCTGGTGCTTACAAATATCTTTCAAGACTTCGATTATTTTTGGTGCTTGCGGATATCTTTCAAGACTTCGAGGATTTGTTCATCGGTAGTTGGCTCGGCTTTTGCCTCTTCATCCTTCTTAAAGTTCTTAGAGAATTTATTTACCAACTTGACAATAATGAACACACAGAAAGCGATGATAATAAAATCCACCATATTCTGCAAGAAGCTACCGTAGTGAATATGTGCAGCCGAATCTTGTCCAAAGAAATTTGGAATCGTGATTTCCAAATTGCGGAAATCTACACCACCGACAATCAAGCTCACCACCGGCATGATGATATCGTTTACTAGTGATGAGATAATTTTCTGGAATGCACCACCGATAATCACACCGACAGCTAAATCGAGTACGTTACCACGATTAATGAATTCCTTAAATTCTGTCATAAAGCTCGATTTACTCACTTTTTCGACATTCTTTTTGAGTTTTTTCAATTCTTTTTTCATAGGCTCATTATATGGAAAATTTTTCGTTCTGGCAAATTATTCTAGATAAAAATAGGCCTTTCGACCTATTTTATCATCCTGGAATTCTAATCCGTCATTTCCTTAGTCAGATTATAACTTAGTCGTACCAAGTCCTCGATTTTATCTTCCTCCACTTGACCACTCAGCACAATTTCTACTCCCCCCACACCGAAATAACGCGAAGTCATCACCGATTCGAATTCTTCTTTTAGTAATTTCGACAAATTTCGATCACATCTAACTTCTAAAGTATTTTTGCGTTCTACTAGGAACACTTTTCCATTCGGCGCCAAATAAATATACTCTTCTAAATTCGGATTTTTCGTATCCGCGTGAATATCCAAAAATTTTTCTTTTTTAAATTCCCCAATTCCGCTAACTTTTTCTATTTCAAACATTTTATTTCTTTATATATTTACTATAATATTTTAATTCTTCGATTGACCCCAAAATATCATCCAGCGCCAAATGCATTTCCCTTTTGGTAAATTTCTTTTTCATTACATTTTCGAAATACAATTTAAAGGCTGACACATCAAGCATTCGATAATGCAATCGCTCATTTAATTTTGGCCATTCTTTTACGATAAATCTTTTATCCTGATGAATCGAATTTCCTGCTAAATATACTTCATCGCCGAAATGATCATCGATGAACTTTAAAAGCATCTCTTCCACTTCCTTCACCGGAAGTCCAGATTTATTTTGTTCATAAAGTTTTTGATAAGTCTCTTCGTGTTTTTCCCAAAACTCCCCCACCATACGTTCTTTAATCAATTTTTCCGAAACTTTCACTGTCGCCGTCATTTGCGCCATCGGAGTAAGTTCCCAATCCGTCGCAATTACTGCCACTTCCAAAATCTTATCTTTTTCTGGATCTAGACCAGTCATTTCCAGGTCCATCCAGAGTAATTTCGCTTTTTTCGGCATTACATCTGCTCCGGCACTTCAATGCCCAGTAAGTTCAAACCGTGAGTCAAAACCTTCAAGTAAACTAAAATAATTTTGCCTCGTTCTAATTCGAATTCTGAACCCGCCACCTGCACATGTTCATAAAAACGACTAAATTCTTGAGCTAATTCATAAAGATAAGTACAAATCTTATTTGGCAAAAGTTCACGCACCGTTTCCTTCAGAACATCCGGATACTGCATCAACTTTTTCATCAAATTACGTTCGTAAATCGAAATATCTGCTAGGTATTTTTCTTCTTTTTCCGCCGAATCATTTTCTGAAATTAGAGCCTCAGCCTCCGATTCAACTTTATTTAATTCCCCACTGATTCGACCACTGAAGATTTTGCCCAAAATTTTCTTCGCACGCACTGCCGAATATTGTAGATATGGACCGGAATTCCCCGTCATCGAAACTGACTCTTTTATATCAAATATGATATCTCCGCCGATTTTATATTTCGCTAAAGCATACTTCAGAGCGCCCATCAAAACTTTCTCGTCGCTCGATTTTTCCATCGCTTCGCGTACCATTTCAATCACATCAATTGCGCGTAAGAAGTTGCCTTTTCTCGAAGACATTTTTTCGTTACCTGGCAATTTCACCTGACCATGCGTAATGTGCAAAGTCCTACTAGAAAGTTCCGGCGCGTATTGCGAAATCGCCGAAAGCACCACTTTCATATATTCAATGATATCGTTACCAGTAATAATGATCGATTTATCAAAATGAAAATCTTTATATTTCTCAAAAATCAAACCAGTATCTTTGGCCTCGTAAGTCGGCAAACCGTTATTATTAATGAATACCCTGGTATGAAGTCCATGCTTATCGCCACGATAAACCACTGCCCCATCCGACATTTCATAAACCCCATTCTTTAGTTCCCTGCGCACTGTCTCAAGTCCAGTCTTCGCCACTGTTGATTCAGGGTAATATTTATCAAATTTTACCTGCAAACGCTTATAAAAATTCTCAAAATATTGGTAACTATTCTTGCGACCCCAGAAGTAAAGTTCCGCTACTCTTGCGCGTTCTGGATCGTTACTATAATCCGCTCCCTCCCCTGCTTCCGCAATCTCAAAAATCATCTTATTTAGTTTCACG
>CAUUCV010000042.1:0-6094 GCA_963543745.1 uncultured Candidatus Saccharibacteria bacterium
GAGACTGGCCTGGAATTCGGCTTGCCAATTTTCACTGAGACTAATTTGGTTTTGTTTAGCTTCTTCGAGAGATAATTCGAGTGGGAAGCCATAGGTGTCCTGAAGCATGAAGAGTTCTTTACCGGTGAGACCCTGATCTTTAAGCTTATGAAGTTCCTTAAGACCGCGGTGAATACTACGGCGGAAGGCCTGTTCTTCACGAATCAAAACATTCAAGGCATCAGCACGATTGGTGAGGATTTCATCAGAAAGATCTTGGTAATTTTCGGCGATAATTGGCACGATTTGAGCTAAGAAATCTTGATCGATGCCGAGATTAGTAGCTTTCATTACCGCACGACGAATCAAACGACGAAGGGCGTAACCTTGTTGTTTATTACTTGGCACTAAACCCTGGGCGGAAAGTAGATAAGCACCACGCAAGTGATCCGCAATCACACGCATTTCTTCAGTGTGGTCAGCGTAACTGAGACCAGAGATAGCTTCGAGCTTGGTAATAATTGGCTTTAGAAGTGAAGTTTCGAAAACATCAAATGAATCCATGGCGGCCGCAGCGATACGCTCGAGGCCAGCACCGAAATCGATGTTTTTCTTAGTCAGTTCAGAGAAGGTGCCGTCTTGATTACGCTTATATTGCATAAAAACTTGGTTACCGATTTCCATGAAGCGCGCACCGTCCGAGGCAGGGTGAGATTTACCGTATTTCGCGACATCTTGCTTATCTTCGCCAAAATCATAGAAGACTTCGGAATCTGGACCACACGGATCACCAATCGGGGTAGTTTCGACGCCACCACCACGGCTCCACCAGTTTTCGTGGTCATCGTAGAAAAAGATATGCTCATTTTCCTTGATACCACGTTTCGCACCGTCTTCACTGGAGCCAATTTCAGCAATTTCTGCTTGTACACCCGCTTCGGCAAAGACACGTTGCCAGATTTCGGCCGATTCGGTATCTTTTGGGATGCCGTATTTTTCGTTACCAATAAAGCAAGTGACGTAAATTTTGTGTGGATCGAGACCGACAATTTCGGTGAGAAATTTGAAGAAAGCCGGAATTTGCTCTTGCTTGAAATAATCGCCAAGAGACCAGTTACCGAGCATTTCAAAAACCGTAGTGTGGCGTGGATCACCCACATCTTCAATATCTTGCAGACGCAAGCATGGCTGTGAATCTGCCAGACGCTGACCGGCAGGATGAGGCTCACCGAGAAGATATGGCAAAAGCGGCTGCATACCCGAACCGGTGAAGAGGGTGGTTGGATCGTTTTCCAAAACCAGACGCGCTGGAGCGATTACCTGGTGCCCACGACCAGTTTGATATTCAAGAAATTTTTGACGGATTTCACTTGCATTCATAGAGATAATTATACCATAATCTGTGAGGTTCGAGTTTTGCACAACTTTACAAAATGCTTATGCTATATATAATGGGTAGAGATTAAATAAAAGGACGCCACAAATGAAAAAATTAATTACCCTGTTCCTAATCGGGATTGCGGGTATCATCCTCTTTATGGTCGTGAAAAATCTGGCTAATGGCGATGGCCTGCTAACTGTTACCTGCCGTTCAGCCAAAAATACGCTCACGATTAAACTCGACCCAAGAGCAGAGAATTTCATCTCAGCCACTACAGATGATGGCGAGGATTTCGACCTAGGTAATCTAGATGAAAAAATTCAAAAAGATGGCCTAAAGAAAGCCGTCGACGATCTGAAGAATAAGCTAGAACTAACCAAAGGTTACGCCTGTTTCGATAAGAAATAAAAAAATAGCCGCGAAAAGCGGTTATTTTTTAAGAATTATTCGGCAATGATGCCACCACCGATACAAACGTCGCCGGCATAGAAGACCACAGATTGACCGGCTGCCGGATGCTTGATTTCTTCACTTAGTGTCACTTCGTTGCTATCTAAATTAAAACTACAAGCGATAAGTGGCGCACGATGACGTACGCGACAGGTGAGTTTAGAAAGATCCGGCTGCGTATCACCAGTTTCCTGATGAATTTGGCGAATAATCACGTCTTTTAATTTCAAAGTTTTCGTCCAAAGATTTAGATGGTTAAGATTTTTCGAAACGTATACCAAATTTTTAGCCATGTCTTTTCCCACCACATAGTAAGGTAGGCCACCACCGAGATTTAAGCCGTGGCGCTGACCGATCGTATAAAACACCGCGCCTTCGTGCGTGCCGAGTACCCGATTAGTATCACGATCGATAATTTGACCAGGCACCACCTCGATATATTCTTGGAGAAAATCCTTAATCCCGACTTCACCCACGAAACAGACACCCATGGATTCTTTTTTGTAGGCATTATCGAGACCAAATTCGGCGGCTAACTGCTTCACCTCTGGCTTCAACATTTTGCCAAGCGGAAAAAGCGTCCGCAAAATTGCTTCATCGGAAATACGATAGAGAAAATAAGTCTGATCTTTATTGGTATCGGTAGCGAGCTTCAAATTGCCGTCTTCCGAGACAGCATAATGGCCCGTGGCAATAAAATCGGCGCCCTGACTCATGGCAATATCATAAAAAAGTTTGAACTTGATTTCTTGATTACACATCACATCGGGATTTGGCGTATTTCCCTTCCTAAATTCCTCAATCATATAGTCGACTACCTTGGCGTGATACTCGGTTTCAAAATCAAAAATGCGAAAATCAATATCTAATTTCGTGGCCACGCGCTTAGCGTCAGCCAAATCCTCCGCCCAAGGGCATTTCATACCCGGAAGATCCTTCGACCAGTTCTTCATATAGACCCCGACCACATGATAGCCAGCATTTTTAAGTAGAACTGCGGTGACGGAAGAATCGACACCACCAGACATGCCGACGAAGACGGTTTTCGGTTTTGCCATAGTGCTATTCATGAGTGACTCCTTGATTTTGACTGGATGCGGTAGGATTTTCTTGGCCTAGTTCAATATCGTGCGATTCTTTCAAAACCACCTCGTCTGACACCAGTCCGATGCGCTTAGCTTCCTGATTAACTACTTCGGCGATCACCGAGGCGGCTTCACGAATTTGCTCTTCGGTATTGAGTTCACCGAAAGTGACGCGAAGGGAGCCGGTAATTTCCGAATCGGTGAGACCGATGGCGGAAAGCACATGGGATTTTTGCCCCTTAGAGGCGGCACAGGCGGCGCCAGTAGAAAGCAAGATACCCCGGTCTTCTAACTTAAAGATCAGACGTTCGGCATCGAGGCTATCGAAGCAGATTGGGCAGAAATTGGCTAATTGGTGCTTTTTGTTACCCAAGAATTTCGGAATGACGAGGGATTTTTCGGTCAAAATCTGGCGGAATAATTGATTATATTTTTCATATTTTTTGCGACTGGCGGAAATATGAGCTTTCGCACGCACGGAAGCTTCCGCGAAGCCCATGAGGAGAGGCACATTTTCCGTACCGGAACGCAGACCCATTTCCTGGCCACCACCATAAGAGATTGGACTGAGTTTAACCCCGCGAGAAATATAGAGTGCGCCAATTCCCTTCGGGCCATAAACTTTGGCGGAATTGAGCGTCAAAAGGTCGACCCCGAGACGCGCCACTGAGAGATCGAGGAGGTTGGCAGCCTGCGAAGCATCAGAATGGAGATAAAGTGGCGTAAGATTACCGGCGGCGAGACGCTGATCACGAACCTTGCGAATAACTTCGGCAATTTCACTAAGTGGTTGGATGGTGCCAAGTTCGTTATTGGCAATGGCGACAGAGATTAGGACAGTTTTTTCGGTAATTTTGGCAGCCAAATCTTTTAGGTCGATTAGTCCGGTCTGATCGACGGTGATTTCTGCCACTTTTTTTGCATAATGTCTAGCGGATTCTCGCACCGAAGCATGCTCGGTGGCTAAAATCAGAGCTTCGGCGTCTGGGTATTTTTCCAGGACGTTAAACGCGAGATTAATCGACTCAGTGGCGCCGGCTGTAATGACTAAATCTGGTGATTTCGCACCAATGGTTTGAGCCAGAGCGGATTTTTTCGCTTCATATTCACCGCGCAAATGTTTAGCAGGAAGATATGGCGCAGAAGGATTGTAAAAATTTTCACTAAAATATGGCAACATTGCCTCAAGTACCTTGGGATGGACCGGAGTAGCGGCAGCAAAATCTAAATAAATCATTTTTTGGCTCCTAAATTAAAGAGAGTTTCCGAATTTTCGGTAGTAATTTTCGCAACTTCCTCAAAATTTAATCCGAGCTTCTCAGATAGCCACTTGGCCACATAGTAGACATTGGCCGGCTGATTGGTCTGGCCGCGCAGTGGCACGGGAGCGAGAAATGGCGCATCGGTTTCCAGGAGAATGCGTTCAATTGGTGGCATCGGCAAAGTAGAATAAGTGGCCAAACCATTCACGCCGATATAAAAATCACGTTCGAGAGATTTACGGAGGTTTTTCTTGTTATCAGAGAAAGAATGCACGACACCGCGGATTTTGGCGGAAGAAAAATTGTCCAAAATTGCGAAAAAATCATCGAAGGCTTCGCGAACATGAAAAATCAGTGGTAAATCTTCGCGAATGGCGAGGTCTAGCATTTCCTCCAGAAGTCTCGCCTGGTCTAGCTTGTCGTTCTCACCATAATGATAATCGAGGCCAACTTCCCCAATTGCCACAGGACGATTATTATGTTCAAATTGAACATCTTTTCTAGGCTTGTCAAATTCATTGGGGTGGATACCATAACTCCAGAAAAGCTTGGTAGGATTTTGAGCAGCAAATTCGGCAGCCTTGAAAGAATCTTCATGATCAGTACCGATACAAATTAGCTTTTCGACCTGCTTTTCGGCGCAGGCCGCTAAAGCCTTAGTTTGTGCTTCGGGCGTATAAAAATCCAGGTCATGGAGATGACAATGTGAATCGATAAGATACGCCGGTTGGGACATTTTAGCTCCTAGCTTCGCGTTTGCGCTTGATTGGATCTAACTGGCGCTTGCGGAGACGAAGGCTCTTCGGGGTGACTTCAAGAAGTTCATCGTCAAGCAGGAAGTCGAGACATTGCTCGAGGCTAAGATTGGTATATGGAGTGAGCTGAATAGCACCGTCGGAAGCGTGAGTACGCATGTTGGTGAGCTGCTTTTCGCGGCAAACGTTGATATCGATGTCTTCTTTCTTGTTAGAAAGACCGACAATCATACCCTGATAAACTGGCACCTGTGGCGGAATAAAGAGAATACCGCGAGCCTGCACCATGTCGAGAGCATAAGCGGTAGAAGTGCCAGTTTCAAAAGAAATCAAAACCCCGTTACGTTCTGGCTTATACTTTCCTTCCGCGGGGCGGTAACCCTTCGGAATGGAAGACATAATCACGGTGCCCTTGGTATCGGTCATCAGGCCATTACGGAGACCAATCAGCGCAGCGGTAGAAATTTCATAAGTGAAACGCACGGCGCCACCAGAGGTAATTTCTTGAGCAATCAGATCTGCCTTGCGAATGCCGAGCTCTTGCGAAACTGCACCGACATATTCTGGGGTGACCTCAATTGTAAGATCTTCAAATGGCTCACATTTTTTGCCATCAATTTCCTTGTAGACGACTTCTGGACGGCCAGCTTCGAGTTCGTAACCTTCACGGCGCATAGTTTCAATCAAAACTGAGAGGTGAAGTTCACCACGACCAGAAACTTTATAACCGAGGCCATCTTGAGCAATCTTCAAAGCAATATTAGTTTCAAGTTCTTTGTGAAGACGATCAGAAATTTGACGAGAAGTAGTAAATTCACCCTCTTGGCCCTTCAATGGGCTGGTGTTTGGACCGATATAAATACTAAGAGTAGGTGGTTCAAGCTCGATAGTTGGCAGGGCTTCAGGATTATCAAAAGCCGCAATCGTATCACCAATATTGGCACTTGGGATACCGGTCACCGCGACGATATCGCCAGCAAAAGCTTCATTAACCTCTTCCTTGCCGAGACCACGATAGACGAAGATCTTATCGACTTTACCATTTTCAGTAGTAATTTCTGGCTCACCGTCGGTAAAGTGAGTCTTCATAATTTTAATGGACTGGCCATGCTTGATATTGCCACGGAAAATTTTACCGATGGCATATTTGCCGAGATAGCTATCGGAAGCGAGTGAAGCCAC
>CAUUCV010000043.1:0-6072 GCA_963543745.1 uncultured Candidatus Saccharibacteria bacterium
GTTCGCAATTTCCTCTGGCGTACCAGCGGAAATCACCTGACCACCGCGCGCACCAGCCCCAGGGCCAATATCAACCAAATAATCTGCACTCATCATGGTATCTTCATCATGCTCGACGACTAGTACAGTGTTTCTAAGGTCACGAAGATGTCTCAAGGTTGCGATTAATTTATCATTATCGCGTTGATGGAGACCAATCGATGGCTCATCTAATACATAAAGCACACCCTGGAGACCGGAACCGATTTGGGTAGCCAAGCGAATGCGTTGAGCTTCCCCACCAGAGAGAGTATTGGCGGCACGACTGAGCTCGAGATAACCTAGGCCAACGTCCTGCATAAATTTGACTCGTTCACGAATGACTTTGAGGATTGGACGGGCAATTAAGGCCTCTGCCTCGGTAAATTCAAGATCCTGAGATAAAACATCCAGCATCGCATCAACGTCTAAATTACAAAAATCATTAATATTGAGACCGTGGATAGTCACCGCAAGCACGACTGGCTTTAATCTAGCTCCGTGACAAGTTTGACATTCATGCACACGCATAAATCGCTCGATGTCTTTGCGCATGAAATCCGAGTCGGTTTCCTTGTGGCGGCGCTCAAGAGTGGGGATGACGCCCTCGTAGATTGATTCGTAGGTCGCGCCATCCTTAAACTTGCCGGAGCCAGAAATTTTGACTTCGTATTTTTCATTGCCAGTACCATAAAGAATTAGATGTTTTTGCTCTTCGGTGAGCTCACGAATTGGTACATGAATGGAAAAACCATGACGCGCGGCTACCGCGGAGAGACGCTTCAGCCACCAAGAATCACTCTGTACACGGTTGAACGGACGGATGCCACCTTCGGCAATGGTGAGATTTTGATTAAACACGAGATTCGGGTCGATTTCCATACGCGTACCAAGACCCGTACAAGTCGGACAGGCGCCTTGCGGAGCATTGAAAGAAAAGAGGCGCGGCTCGAGCTCTGGAATCAATTCATCTGGGTGAACTGGGCAGGCGTAGCGCTGAGAATAAGTAAGGACTTCAGTATTAGACTTACCGAGATTCTTCCCTTCAATCGTGGAAGAATTGTCATTAATTTTTAGAAGCATGATTAAACCTTGGCCAAGGTCAAGCGCTTGCTCAATGGAGCTAGAAATGCGGGAATAAAGTTCTGGGTTCAGGATGAAACGATCGACTACTAGTTCAATATCATGGCGCTCCTGTTTTTCAAGGGTCGGAAATTCATCTAGGGCGTAGACTACACCATCCACGCGCACGCGAGAGAAACCCTTTTGAAGGTATTGTTCAGAAATGTGGAGAAATTCACCTTTTTTCTGTTGCACGATTGGGGCAAGCAACATCAATTTCGAACCAATCGGAAGCTTCATGACTTCATTGACGATGTCTTCGACAGAGCGCTTAGATACTTCGCGGTGACAAATCGGACAATGCGGTACGCCGACACGGGCAAAAAGTAGACGTAGGTAATCGTAAACTTCCGTAACTGTAGCGACAGTAGAACGAGGGTTTCGGGAAGTAGACTTTTGGTCAATAGAAATAGCTGGCGAAAGCCCGGTAATCGTATCAAAGTCTGGTTTATCCATTACACCGAGAAACATACGCGCATAAGAGGAGAGTGACTCGACATAGCGACGCTGGCCTTCGGCGTAAATGGTATCAAAAGCTAGACTGGACTTGCCAGAGCCGGAAAGGCCGGTAATCACCACAAGTTTGTCGCGTGGAATATCGAGGTCGATATTCTTGAGATTATTCTGCCTAGCGCCACGAATCTTGATGTAATTGTCTGGGTTATCCTTCAGGAGTGCCTTACCACCCGGAGAAAGTAGACCCTTATTTTTTGTTAGTTCTTCCACGTTTTTAGTCCCATTTTCCATACTTAAATCAATCAGGTATTATAACAAAAAATTAGCGTTTTGTCGAGATGTGAGGAGTTTACGATCTAAGTGTGAAATAGCCTGGAGCTAGATGGCGGTCAATGCGCAGAGCCTCGAGACCAACATTATTAGGTGTAGCAGAAGTCCAACCATTATTACCAACCAAATTTACACGATTGGCAAATATTAACACATTCCTAGGTGCACTAATACCGGCGGCAATGGCTCGAGAAGTATCCCAGTCACCAGAAGTATAAATTCTAGTCAGTCGATTATCGGTAGTAAAGCTAGCGAACATATACCCAAAATTTTCCACCTTTGGTGTAGTGAATGATCTTAAATCTAGTTCTGTTAGATTATCGTCCATTGAAAACATACTAGACATGTCGGTCACATTTGCTGTATTAAAATGAGAAAGATTGATCGTTTTTAATGCCGACATTTGATAGAACATCGACCCCATATTTGTCACCTTATCGGTTCTAAAATGACTAAGATCTAGGTGTTCAATTTTTTGCGCCTGCGAAAACATACCAGACATATTTTCAACATTCTCAGTATTGAAGCTACTAATATTTAGGGACGCTAGGTTAGTCATACCATTAAACATAGAGCGCATATCTGTTGTTTTCGAGGTATTAAAATTGGAGAGATTCAGAGTGGTGAGATTAGACATACCATAAAACATACCACCCATAATCGTCACTTGTGAAGTATTGAAGTTAGAGAGATTAAGGGTAGTAAGATTAGATATACCATAAAACATAGACCCCATATTCGTCACCTTAGAGGTATCAAAATTGGAAAGATTAAGAGTGGTAAGGTTAGTCATGCTAAAAAACATACCGCCCATATCCGTCACATTAGAGGTATTAAAGTTGGAAAGATTAAGGGTAGTGAGATTACGCATACCATTAAACATATGGCTCATATTCGCCACCTTCGAAGTATCGAAGTTGGAGAGATCTAGCTCTAAGATATTTTTTATTTTTTGTTCACTTTCTCCTGAAAAGAACATCATGCTACTATTGGTATTTAAATAGACCTTCTCTGGTTCAGCATGTCTGTCGGATCTAGCCAGAGCTTGATTCTATAATCAGAGTCCGCATCTTGAATATCCACTGTATTCATGTAAACAACTGGCGCAAGTGCACTCTTTTTAAAATGCTCGATTTTATTTGTGGCAGTCTCGAGAGATTTTAGTTTTGCATTAAAATCCGTCCCCTCCGTCATGAGGGCGCGCATTTGGTAAGGATTCGAAACAAAAGAAAGAATTAATTTGTTCTGATAATTCCCTGACTCTAGATTGTCCGCTAGCTTCATACCAATACTCAGTTGATTCGATTCATTGCCATTCGTCTTCCCTGTGGTTTGTATGATTTGCGCTGGCGTAGAGAGAGCCGGAATCGATGCATAATTTGTAGATGAGCCAGATTTATAGCCCCAAGAATTATTAGAAAAATCTCCTAATAGGCCAGCGGAAGAAATCGAGTCAATTTTCGCGCCAGTAGTAGAGCTACTATTAGTTAGCGCCGTGTTTTCTGTTTCTGCACTTAATGTTGCCGTATAACCCGTACGGTTATTCGTATTGACGATGAAATTAAATGGGATTTCTGTGGTCTTATTCGTAGAATTTATCACCTGGTTTCCATTCACTTGCAAGTTCGTTTGATCCACTGAAGCTGAAAGGGTCGGTACAAATAGCGCCGAAACTTCATTGGCGGGGATAAAATTAAAAGAAAAAATTAGCGCCAAAAATAAACCGAGAAATTTTAATTCCCACTTAAACCACCCCCCGTAAGGTGTAGTAATTTGTGATTTTTGGCCTTGCATATATATTTATTTTACCATAAACGTGATGATTTTTATGGCTTTTGGGTGAAGTAGCCTGGGCGGCCATTGGTCGGGTCGTCGATGCGGAGCCAAGATTTATCGGCAGTACCCGGGTTCGTCAAGAACGAGCCATTTCCTCCTCGTAGCTTATTGCGATTTTTAAACATTTCAGAAAGGTTTGTAAGTTTAGTGGTATCGAAATCATTATTTACATAAATTTTTTCTAATTTATCCTTAGCTATATCTTCACTTCCAAGAGAAAATATAGAGTCCATATTCGTCACCTTAGAAGTATCAAAATTAGAGAGATCAAGAGTGGTGAGGTTAGGCATGTTCCGAAACATAGCGTACATAGTCGTCACTTTTGAAGTATCGAAATTGGAGAGATCAAGAGTGGTGAGGTTAGACATGTCGGAAAACATAGCATACATATCCGTCACCTTAGAGGTATCAAAACTAGATAGATCAAGAGCGACAAGATTAGACATACCAGAAAACATATAGCCCATATTTGTCACCTTAGAGGTATCAAAGTGGAAAAGATTAAGAGTGGTGAGGTTAGACATATTATTAAACATATATCTCATATACGTCACTTTAGAGGTATCGAAATTGGAGATATTAAGTGTGGTAAGCTTAGACATACCAGAAAACATAAATCCCATATCCGTCACTTTAGAGGTATCGAAGCTGGAAATATCAAGAGTAGTGAGGCTAGGCATAATAGAAAACATACCGCTCATATTCGTCACCTTAGAGGTATCAAAGTTGGAGAGATTAAGATTGGTAAGTTTAGACATGCCATAAAACATATTACTCATGTCTGCCACCTTGGAAGTGTTGAAGCTAGAGAGATTAAGGGTGGTGAGCTTAGACATGGAGCCAAACATAGAGCTCATATTCGTCACCTTAGAGGTATCAAAGTTGGAGAGGTCTATCTCTAAGATATTTTTAATTTCTTGTTCATAATATATTGAATTGAACATCCTACCACTATTTATATTTAAATAAACCTTTTCCGGTTCAGCATAATAATAAGCGGTTTTATCTGTCGGATCTAACCAGAGTTTTATCTCATAATCGGAGGTCTCATCTTCAACATTTACTGCACTCATGGAAGCAGCTGGAGCTATAGTGCTCTTTTTGAAACGTTCAATTTTATTTGTAGTAGTTTCCAAAGCTTTTAGTCTTGCATTAAAATCAGGACCATTCGTCATGAGGACAATACGTTCGTAATTATTGGTTAGGATTGAAAAGATTAACTTATTCGTGTATCTGCCACTTTCGAGATTATCACTTAATTTTAGGCCAATATTTATACCATTAGTTTCACTACTGTAAGTTTTCCCAGCGGTCTGCACGATATTCATCGGGGAGGTGAGTTTTGGGATTGGTGAAAAATTAGTGTTACTTCCGACCTTTACGCCCCAAGTATTATTAGAGAAACTAGAGAGGATACTAGCGGAAGAAATCGAATTAATTTTCGCACCAGTAGTAGAATCGTTATTCACTAGCGCCGTTTCATCGGTCTCTGAATTTAAAGTCGCTGTATAGCCAGTCTTATTATTGGTATTGACTGTAAGATTTAAAGGAATTTCTGTAGTTTTATCCGTGCTACTAATTACTTGGTTTCCATTGACTGAGGCCGCATTATTATCTATAGAAGCGGAAAGGGTTGGGGTGAATAAAGCAAATACTTGGTTTGAAAAAGATAGCTCATAAAATGAAGCAGAAAATAGGACGGTTAGAATTATTGACCTCAATGAGAACTTAAAAGTATTTAGGCGGAAGGAAACATAGTCCATATTTGTTCTTATTTTATCATAAGCACGATAAAATATTTACTGTTTTTCTACGAAACCAATTCGAACCACATCTTGAGATCTTCTAAGGTGGAGTCGAGAATTTTACGACCGTCGGCAGTTTCGCCGGTAGTTTGATGTAATTTCAACAAGGCATTCATCGCCTGGATAAAGCCAGGAGTCTGACGAGCGATTCTAGCGGCACGGTATTTTTCAAATTTCGTGATTTCATCCTGACTGAGCGCGTTTGGAAAATTACGGCCTTTGTAATTAAGCAGTAATGAATCGAGACGCTCATCCTGAAAGAGCGGATGAAAATCGGCTAGCTCATTGGCGCGAAGATTCGGCACGGCGGAAGCTTGCTTACGGTCTTCGTTATTTAGGAAGCCATCATAAAGCCTCGCTTCGGCCTCTTCGAGCTTATCAAAATTACGCTCACGAGTGAACAATTCTCGCATTCGCTCAATGAATTCTGGGTGATTTTTCAGGGTCTCGAGATTCTTTTCCATCTGGGATTTTTTAAGCTTAATTTTCTGCCAACCAGTGGTGC
>CAUUCV010000044.1:0-6063 GCA_963543745.1 uncultured Candidatus Saccharibacteria bacterium
GGCTGCTTATTCGTTACAAAACGAGAAGTATTTTTGCCCGACAAAAATTCGTGCATGGAATTAGTTTTATTCGCCGCAGTTTGTTTAGAATTATTTTTTATGTTCGCACTTTTTGAATTGGATTTTGAGTCTGTCACGCAGCCCTCCACTTATTTGTTCAGAATTTAATTATAACACAAGAAAAAATGTTAAAATATACTTATGAAATTATCCGAAGAACTCATCTGGCGTGGTTTCGCCGCCGAAAATAGCTTTACTAATCCTTCCGAACTTGATGAAAAAGCAAATAAACGCTTCTATTTTGGTGCCGACCCTTCAGCTGACTCTTTAACTATTGGTAATCTAGCCGCCCTCATGATGTGTGCCTGTTTTGTGCGTCATGGCTATGAGCCAACTCTTCTGGTTGGTGGTGCTACTGGTCAAATCGGTGACCCGAAGGAAAATGGTGAACGTGAATTGAAATCTCTCGAAGAAGTTGCGCATAACAAAGAATGTATTCGTCGTCAAATGGCTAATGTGATTAGTTTTGATGGTGCTGCCGATACGCGAAATGACGGCGATCCAGATAATGACCACTATGAATTACGTCTAGTCGATAACTATGATTGGTTCAAGAATATTAATTTCTTGGATTTCTTGCGTGAAGTCGGGAAAAACTTCTCCATGACGCAGCTTCTCGATCGTAAATTTATCCAAAATCGTATCGGCGAAGGCGGCTCTGGTATCTCTTATGCGGAATTTTCTTACTCATTGATTCAGGGTTATGATTTTCTTCACCTCTATCGTCATTATGGAATTGACTTGCAACTTTGTGGCGCTGATCAATTCGGCAATGCTTCCTCTGGTGTTCATCTGATTAAGCGTCTCGAAGGCGGTCGCGCTGATGTTTGGTCTACTCCCCTGGTGATCGACCCAGTAACTGGTCGTAAATTTGGTAAATCTGAGGGAAATGCTATCTGGCTCGCTAGTCAGGATAATGGTTCCGGTAATTACACTTCTATCTTTGATTTTTATCAATTCTGGCTCAATCAATCCGACCAGGCTGTCGAGTCTTTGATTAAAATTTACACCGTTCTTTCGAAAGATGAAATCGACCAGATTCTTGCCGAACATCAAGCTCATCCAGAGCTGCGTATCGCTCAGAAAGCCCTTGCTCGTGGCGCAACAGAGGTGGTCCATGGTAAATCCTCTGCTGCCGCCGCGATAACTCTCACAGAACTTCTCTTCGGTGGTCGTAAGGTGGAGACTCTTTCTGAATCGGAAATCGAAAGCATCACTATCCTCTTGCCACATTTGAATCTTGATGGCGGTGAAATTAATTTAATCGACGCTCTCGTTGAGCTTGGTTTGGCGAGCTCTCGTTCCGAAGCTAAAACCTTGATTTTGGGTAATGCCATCTCTGTTAATAATCAGAAGATTCAAGACCCTGCCTACCAAATTTCTTCCTTCGCCATCTTGAAGCGTGGCAAAAATAAATTTGCTATTGTCAAATAATCGACAAATCTGCTTTTTCCATTGATTTTACTTCTCGACTAGCGTATTCTTAAAATAGAAAAAGTGAGGTAAAGTTTATTTTTCCGAGATGCAAGGAGAATATCATATGTATACCCATTAAATTCTCGTTCCAAGAACGATTTTACAGAGTAATTTTACAGAAATTCGATAAATAACGGAGGAATTATGGTCAAAGAAAAAGAAACTAAAAAAACAGATGCTGAAAATGGAAAATCCGAAGCTCTAAAGCTTGCTATTGCTCAAATTACTAAGCAATTTGGCGACGGTTCCATTATGAAACTAGGTGATAACCGCAATATTGATGTCGAACTTTTGAAATCAGGTTCACTCTCACTTGATTTAGCTCTTGGTGGCGGTTACCCTAAAGGCCGTATCATTGAAATTTATGGCCCAGAATCTTCAGGTAAAACCACCTTGGCGCTGCACGCCATCGCTGAGATTCAAAAAACTGGTGGACAGGCTGCTTTCATTGATGCTGAGCATGCCCTTGATCCATCCTACGCCAAGCGTATCGGAGTTGATATCGATAATCTTTTGATTTCTCAGCCAGATAATGGCGAACAGGCTCTCGAAATTTGTGAAACCCTTGTCCGCTCGAATGCAGTGGACTTAATTGTGGTCGATTCTGTTGCAGCTTTGGTTCCACAGGCTGAAATTGATGGCGATATGGGTGATGCTCAGATGGGGCTTCAGGCTCGTTTGATGTCTCAAGCTATGCGTAAGCTCACTGCCATTATCTCTAAATCTAAGGCGACCGTCATCTTTATTAATCAGATCCGTATGAAGATTGGTGTGATGTTTGGCAACCCTGAAACTACCACTGGTGGTAACGCCCTGAAGTTCTACGCTTCTGTTCGTATCGATATTCGTCGTATCGGCCAGATTAAGGACGGCGAAAATATTATTGGTAACCGCACCAAGATTAAGGTCGTGAAAAATAAGATTGCCGCCCCATTCCGCTCAGCTGAATTTGACATTATGTATAACGAAGGTGTTTCTAAGGTTGGCGATGTGCTTGATCTCGCCGTACAGTATGGCGTCTTCGACAAGGCCGGTGCCTTTATTAAATATAATGGCGAAACTATCGGCCAAGGTCGTGAAGCTGTGAAGCGCGTACTTAAGGAAAAGCCAGAATTCTTCGCGGAAATTGAACAAAAAGTTCGCGAAAAAGCTGAAGCGAGCGAATAGTGTCCGCCCTTTCTCTGGAAACTTTTCAGAAGATTTCGCAACTAAAACCAGGCGTTAAAGACCCGAATCGTATTAATATTTTTGTTAATCATAAATTTTTGTGTTCACTTAGTTTCAGAGTTTTTTCCGAGCAAAATCTTAAAGTCGGCGATATTCTGACCGAAGAACGCATCTCTGAGCTTATTGCACTTTCTTCGCTAGATAAGCTCTATCAATCTACCCTAGAGTATTGTTTGTCGCGTCCACATTCTGAAAAAGAAATTCGCGACTACCTGCATCGTAAGCAACTGCGTCGTCGTCAATCGCAAATCAAATACGATAATTTTAAAAAACGCCTAGCTGAAGATGAGGAGTATCGCACTAAAATTCAAGAAATGCGAAAAAATGTTCGTGCTCAGAATGAAAAGATTCGCGAAATTGATTTCACAGAAAATAACACCTATGAATATACTGGTCGAAAATCTCTTAATCTTCCGACCAAGCCCGGCGCAGAAATTACTGAAACGCAGATTAATCTCGTAGTCGAGCGTTTGAAGCAAGAAAAATTCCTCTCTGATTATAATTTTACGCGTTTCTATATCGATAATCGTAATCAAAGCAAGGGAATTAGTCGAAAAAAACTATTCTACGAACTTAAAAGCAAGGGAATTTCTGAATCTCTGGTGCGCGAAGTTCTCGAAAGTGACGAATTATTTTCCCAGCGTGAAGATGATACTGAGATTGATAAAATGATCGAGAAGAAATTACGTCGCCCGATTACCCGAGAAAAACTAATGGCCTATCTCGTTCGTCAGGGTTTTTCCTATGATCTAATAAAATCCAAACTTTCGGTAGTCGATTCTGAAAATCTTCAAGATTAAAATTAAACCTTTTAGCTAGTCATTTTGGCGGAAGGGATTGACGAAGTTTGGCACGAACTCTTCCTGCTCTAGTTTTTCGCGGCCCTTTTGTTTAGCTAGCTCATCCTTTACGATGATTGCTTCGTCATTAATCTCTAGAATTTCCGAACGATTAATGATCAATTCTGGGTCAATGAATGACTTCAGCATTGGACGCTTCACGATTAGTTGCTGAATATAAAAATCGTTTACATCTACCGTGTAATCTATTACCGTTCCCACATTTGTCTTATTTTGAGTTTTAACCTTAAAATTAATTGGCTGAAAATTAAGTTTCACCATTTCATCGATTTTGACTACATCACCCACATTAAGTAATTCTTCATCTGAATCTATAATCATCCCGAGATGTGAAAATTCTCGTATACTTCGGACGTCTAAAATTGCTCCCGAGTCAAAGCTTACGGTGTTTTTGTTAAGAAAAAATCCCAAAATCTTCAAATCATTCGGATCGACAATAATCGATTCAATCGTGCTAATCACCCCACCGGATCTTAAGCTTAAAATGCGAAATCCGATTAATTTTGAAGCATCTAAAATCATAGTACTCCCAAAATTCCTTTCAGGGCATATTCGGTGTCTTCGTGATTACGCACCGTAATCGTATCGATGCCCATCTGTACAACTGGATAATCATTGCCACCCTCTTGCGTCATGTCGCCAAAATAGAGAATATCGTCTTTTTCAACATTCAACTCTTCCATCAGGTGATTCATGCCGAATGATTTATTTAATCCGTCGCGGAAGGCATTAATACTGGTGGTTCCAGCTACTTCGAAAGAAAAATCTGGCACCTTTCCCTTAGCGAGTTTGGCAATCAAGTTACGCTTTTTGCAATCTGGATCCCAGGCGTATTTTGCCTCAGTACCCGCCTTTTGGCCAAGTGCCGAGAAAGTTACTTGTGATAAACGATTTTCGATAATTTCGTCACCCGGCTGGAGCTTGTCTTCTTCCCAATACCCCACTTCTTTGGCCGAACTTTCCAGAGCTTCGGTGATTTTTGCCACCTCATCTTCGGTTAATGGATAATTATAAACTTGCTCCCAGTTCTTCTCATTGTAAGTTGACCCATCGTTGCCGTTGGCGGTTGGCTGGTAGCGATAGTATTGTGTGCCTTGTGCCACAAAAAGATGAAGATGTGCCAGTTGCGCTGGAGTAACATCGGCGACTTCGACTAAGCGATTCACGATTTGAATTAAAAATTGCTCAAATTTCTGACCGGAAATTGGGCAAATCTCAAATTCATTCAAGCACTCACTGAGTAAAAAAGCCATTTCATCTGGAATTGGGGTTTTGGCGATATTTAAGGTTTGGTCAATATCAAAGGATAATACTTTCTTCATCTCTATTCCTCTCTGCGGTATTTCTTTTGCTTATTATAGCAAAAACGCTCACTTTTTGTGGTTAAAATCAAAATCCACACCTCACCAAAACCTTAAAATTCTCAAACTGATTATGCTATAATAAGATTATGAAAACATATATTGTGGGCAACTGGAAGATGAATCTGACCATCGGTGAGTCTTCTATCTTTTTGCAGAAATTACTTAAAAAAATCAAACCTAGTCGTGGCCTCGAAATTGTGATTGCTCCAAGTTTTACTTCGCTCTCTAGTCTTTCACTTCAACTTGAACGTAATAAATCAAAGATTAAACTTGCTGCTCAGAATTTTTATTACCGTGATTTTGGAGCCTATACTGGTGAGGTTTCTATCGCTCAGCTCCGCGGTCTAGTTTCTTATGCCATTATTGGTCATTCCGAGCGTCGTTTCGTCTTCGGTGAAACTAACCGAGAAATTTCTCAGAAGGTTGCCGCTGCGATTCGTAATGGCATTACTCCGATTCTTTGTGTTGGTGAGACCGAAAGTCAGCGTAATTTTGGTGAAACCGTCGATGTTTTGCGTGACGAAATTTTTGGTGGTCTTTCCGAAATCGATAGCGACGATATTAAAAAATGTATCATCGCCTATGAGCCAGTTTGGGCTATCTCTAGTACTAAGGCTGCTCATATCGCCAGTCCAGATGAAATTGCTGACGCCGTGAAAATTATTCGCGATCAACTTACTTCTGTTTATGGTGAGGAGACTGTCGCTGAAATTCCTGTACTTTTTGGCGGTAGTGTCAATCCGAATAATGCCGGCGCCTACCTTACCGTGCCAGGTGTAAATGGGCTTCTAATCGGTAGTGCCGGACTAGTTTCCGAGTCGTTTACCAGTATCATTGAAACTGCAAAAAAGGTCCGTGAATAATCGGAAAATCGAGTATAATTAAACATGAATATGCAAGGAAAAAACGCCCAAAATACCACTGCCAAAGGTCGCATGATGGATTTTTCTCCTGTCCGCAAAACTGCTGGCACTATTTCTTCTGCCACGAACTCTGGGACCACCAGCCTTAACGGTCGCAATTCTTTCTCTAGCACTTCCAGTACTAACAACCGTACTTCTGCCTTCGCCGCCACG
>CAUUCV010000045.1:0-6045 GCA_963543745.1 uncultured Candidatus Saccharibacteria bacterium
TGCTGGAGCAGCAGGCGTAACCAAGTCGGCAGGAGCGGATGGGATGACAGGGGCAACAGAAGTGGCAGGCATAGTAGGAGCGGCGGGAGCAACCGGAGGGTTTGGCGCGACTGGAGCTTCAGCAACTTGAGATTCGGCGCTCGCAGGATTTGACGCGGCTGGAGCTTCAGCAGCAGCAGGGGTGACTGGAGCTTGCGCCTCGTCTGGAGTTTTTATTTTCTCCATAATTTGAGAAGAAATTAATTGCTGGTTGGCACCAAAGGACATCAATTTCGAGGCGATCGACATAGTATTTGATGAAGTACGTGGATTAGAAAAATGATCCGTAGAAGCGACGATACCAGTTAAGAGAGCGGTTGCAACCTGCTCACTAAAGCTGGCTAACCCAAGTCTATCGGCCAGACCCACAATCATTTCAGAGATAGAGGAAACATTAGAGTCCTGCCATTCGAGTTCAGCAAAACGACCCGGAGTATCGACAGTAAGATTAATCGCAGTGGCATCGTGCATAATGCGACCATATTCGGAAAGCGCTGGGTCAATTTCATCACCAGAAATGACATTAAAACAAATAACTAGGTCGACATTGTAGTCACCATGAGACATACTGAGGTCGGATTGGCCAATGGTAGCCTTGTACGGCGTAACATAGACTTTAACGAAATCACCTTCGATTTTATAGCTAATATGATCAACTTTATCCTTACTGAGAGCAATAATAAAATCCTGCAAACTATTGGTGGTTTTTTCAAAAGTTTCTTCTGGTTTCAAAAATTGCAAAACATTTGGCACCTGGCCGGAAAAGATCGCCGTAACATGCTTACGCATAGTGTCAAGAATCATGGCAAGACCGAGCGCGGCGGAAATTTCATCGATATTCGGATTTTTGGAAAGCGCAATCAAAATATTTTCACTGGCTTTAATTTTTTCGACCACCCGGTTAGCAATATTACTGATATCATCAAGAGCCGGCAGTTCGCCAGCTTCGGCATTTTTAATGGCATTAGTGACACTACTACCGAGTTTAGGATTAATAGGTGAATTTGAATTTTGATTATTTGTTTGCATTTTTGACTCTTTTCCTCTTAAAATATAACATAATCATCTTGGGGTTGCAAGGAAAACTAACACGGTTATAATAGAGGTATGCCAGAGTTACCAGAAGTTGAAACAATCCTCAGGGGGGTTTTGAAATTTACTAAAGATAAATCTGTGGGAAAAGTCAAAATTAGTTCCCTCTCTTCTTTTCATGGACCAAAAGAATTAATCGAAGGACAAAAGATTTTGGGCATGCGCCGTTTCGGTAAGGCCTTGATTTTTGATTTCGAAAATGGCGTTTCAATGATGGTGCATCTGAGAATGACCGGGCAATTAATTTATCGAAATCTCGGGACAGAATCTGGTAAAGATTTCGTGAAGATGATTTCGCAAGGTGATTTTAAAACGGAACTATTCGATAAGGATGGTTTTTCGGGCGGACATCCCAGCGAAAGTTTTTATGGAGGTTTACCGAATAAACAGACACGTGTGGAATTTGAGATTTGCGAAAAAACTGCGGCCGGTGAACTAGAGCAGGTCGGTACGCTTTATTTTAATGATCAGAGGAAATTTGGTTTCTGTAAAGTACTAGAAACTAGCGAAGTTATGAATGAACCTTTTATCAAGAAGCTTGCCAAAGAGCCGTGGGATATGACAGACGAAGAGTTCAAAAAGAATTTGATGCGACATAAAAAAGCCTTGATTAAGCCGACGATTCTAGACCAAACAGTAGTTTGTGGATTGGGTAATATTTATGCCGATGAATCGCTTTATTTTGCTAAAATCCACCCAGAACGCATTGTGGAAAGTTTGACCGATGAAGAAATTCATCAGCTTCTAATTGGCGCGCGCACCGTGATGCAGGAATCGATTGATTCTGGTGGCAGTACGATGGCCACTTATGTGAAAGCCGATGGCACGAAGGGTGATTATTTAACTAAGTTTGCCAAAGTTTTTCGTCGCGAGGGCGAACCGTGCGAACGATGTGGAACGGAAATTATTAAAATTAAGGTTGCAGGACGTGGTACACACCTTTGTCCATACTGTCAAAAGAAATTTTAGGACCTAAATGATTTATATTTTCGACGGAGAGGATCGCAAAAAAGCCGAGCAAAAAGCCCGCATGATCTTGGGGGAAAAAATCGAAATTATCGATGCAGATAATATTGACCGAGCCGAGCTGGAATCAATTTTTCTCGGTGTGACATTTTTTGAAGCAGAACGTCGGATCTTGATTAAGGACTTGTTTTTGAAAAAAGATTTGGTGGAGAAGCTGCCGAGCTTGATTAATACGCCACATAAAATTGTATTGCTTGAGACCAAATTAGATAAACGTGGAGCGGTTTATAAGGAACTAGTGAAGCTGGCAAAAACTAATTCGGAGATTAAATTTGAAACTTTTGCAGCGGCAGAGCAAGTGGTGGATCATAATGCGGTGTTTCGAATTTTTGATTTAGCAACGACGGATGGTCGGCGCGCGGTGAAAAATTTGCAAGCTATTGAATCCGATAATGACCCCTATGCGACGATTGGGGCTTGGACAAAAAAAGCCTGTGATTTACTAGAGCGAAATCCCAAAAAAGCCCGGGCGATTCTAAAAGAATTAGCTAAAATCGACGTACTAGTAAAATCGACGGATTTTAGTAAAGAGCCCTGGGTATTACTCGAAGGATTATTACTCAGGATTCCTAGTCTTTAAAATTGATTTTTAGGTTTTAAGATTTCAGATTCTCAGATTTTTGCACAAAAAAGACCTCCGGAGAGGTCTTTTTACTAAGCAGCTTTTTTAGTACTCTTCTTAGCGGTAGTCTTTTTGGCGACAGTCTTTTTTGCAGTAGCCTTCTTAGCGGTAGCTTTTTTGGCAGTGGTTTCTACCTTGGCGCCATTAGAAGTCTTAGCAATTTTCACCAAGCTAGCCTTACGACGAGAAGCGGTATTCTTCTTGATGAGGCCTTTTTTAGCAGCCTTGTCATATTCAGATTGAGCTTTGGAAAGATTCTCAGCAGTTGGGTTAGCTTTGAAAGCTTTAAGAGCGTTCTTGATGAACTTCTTAATCTGTTGATTCTTTGCAGTGCGATTGACTGCTTGACGAGCTGCCTTTTTTGCAGATTTGATAATCGGCATTATAGTTTCCTGTTTAAAACGATTTAATGATTAATATACTTGTGAAATATTATACATGATTTTCATAGATTGTAAAGATGGGGGCCAGAGTCTATAATAAAAATATGAACATTTTAGAATCGACCGTCTTAGGTCTTGTACAAGGTATTACTGAATTTATCCCAGTGTCCTCCTCTGGACATCTCGAAATCACGCAGCGCATTTTGGGTGCGGGTGGACGCGCGGAAGATTTTCATTTCTTTTTGGAATTAATTAATTTTGGTACGCTTTTTGCGTTACTTTTCTACTATCGTCAAACGATTTGGGAAATTTTGCAACGCGTGTTTGTGAAAAAAGATTATAAACTAGCGCTAAATATCTTGATTACCTCAATCCCAGCTGGCGTCATCGGCTTGGTGCTTTCAAAAGTAATCGAAAAATTACCATTCTTCTCGAGCCTCGCTACGATTGGTTTTGCAATGGGATTTGTCGGGCTAATCATGATTTTTGTGAATAAATTACCACATTTATCGAAGCTAAAAGATGAAAACGAATTAACTCCGGGCCGGGCTCTAGCAATTGGTTTAGCGCAAACTTTTGCTTTGATTCCTGGGGTTTCCCGCTCTGGCTCGACCATTATTACTGGTCGCGTAATGGGTCTCGATTCAAAGTCGGCGGCTAAATATTCTTTCCTGGCAAGTCTGCCAATCATGATTGCAGTCTGTGGTAAATCCATGCTTTCAAGTTCTTCAAGAGCTTATATTACCAGCAATTTAGGCATGCTTTTACTCTCGAACTTAGTAGCCTTTGTTTCTGGATTAATCGCACTACAAATCGTAATGAAATATTTCAAGAAAGAAAATTCAATCCCAAGCTTCGGTGTTTATCGTGTGATTTTATCTCTTGGAATTTTCGCCGCACTCTGGCTCTTCTAAGAGATTCTGCCTAAAAAATCCGGCCTTGGAGCCGGATTTTTATTTCTTTCGTAATTTGTCATAAAACTTTTTATAGCCAAAACCCAAGACAATCAATGCAAGTAAGGCTGTAACCAAAAAATTAAAGACGAAGTTTCTTAGGTAGTAGAAGAAACTTGTTAAGCCGAAAAGAACTAATACTATGCCGATATTTTTAAAATGAAGATGAATTTTAGCATATTTTTGAACGTTAATATAACGATAGACTGTCATAGTGAAGTAAGCAATCAATGTTGAAATTGAGGCAGCGAAGAGACCGATATACCTAATTAGCAAAAAATTAACCACTATGTTGACTACAGCAGAAATGATCGAGGTCTTGGCAATTTCTTTACTGGCTTTTTTAGCGACATAGATAGAGCCGAGAAGCCCCGAAATAGTATTGAAGAATACCGAAATCACCAAAATAGGAATTTGATAATAACTTGAAGCATATTCCTCGCGCACGATTAAGAATTTAAAAAAACATCCAGTACCGGAAATGACCAAAGCACACAAAGCACAAAACACTAGCATAGCTGAATTAAAGGTCTTTGAATAAAAACTATGACTATCCTCATCATTCTGATGAATAACCGCCGATTCCGACCATGACAAATTAAAAATATTCGTAAAAGATAAAATAATGGAGCTAATTTTATTGGCGGCAGCATAGACACCATTTTCCGAAACTCCTAGAATAGTAGTAATCAAAAAACGGTCAGAGAGATTTACAACCCACCATGACAACTGATTTGGAATCAAAGGCAAAGAATAAGCAAGCAGCTCCTTTAATTTACGTTTGGAGATCGAATCACGATTAAGAAATAGTAGGATGGATTGTGAGAACACCAAATAAAGTGTAGCTATCAGATTTGCCAGTATAATACCAATCAAAACACCATTAATACCCATTTTAAAAGCGACGACAAACAATACACTGAGAACTGCAGTCAGGATGCCATTGATAGAACTAGCAATAGTGAAGGATTTATTATCACTAAAACCGCGTGCTATTTGCAGTAAAACACCCAAAAAAGTTGCAGTCAAAACATTTAAAAAGGCTAAGAAATTGAGTGTATTTGCTTGTCGAAAAATAACACATATTAACAAGAAAATAATCGAGTAAATAAGCGACAAATAAAATGAACCGTAAAGAATTGTAGATAGAAGCGCACGCTTATCTCTACGTTTGTCACCATCTCGATAGTCCATCAAAAAACGAAATACTGCTTGGTCAATTTGAAAAAATAACAGTGGAATTGCTAAAGAAACTACCGTCTGAATAATATCGAGAATACCAAATTCCGACTTAGACAAGAAAGCGGTATATAGCGGCAACAACAAAAAAGTGACAATCTTGGTGGCAAATTGGCCGATGCCGATGATTACGGTATTTTTAATTAGTTCCCTATTTCGACTCATCTTTTAATTTCCTTATCAAGTTCAAGAAAATGACGCTCAGCATCAAGATGAATTTGATGATCAGTTTTTGACTGTGAATAAAATTCATCATTGATAAAGTCATCGATATTATATTCTTTTTCAAAATCAAAAATCTTCCCACTAAAATTAATTGAAGTTAACATGTTTTTAGTTTTTGGACTATAAATTATAGGAAGAGTCGGGATACCAAACCGTAAACCTAGTACCGTAGCATGAAAGCGACTACCAACCACCGCACTGGCATTTTTAAATAACTGGAGAACTTCAAAAAGATTACCGCGATAATAGCATGCATATATCTGCTTTTTTTCATCATTCGTAAAGTTAAGATTCAAAACTTTTTTAATACCCAATTCGTCACCATCTTCTTTACAGAATGAAATTAATTTAACTTGATATTTTTGATTAATAAATTTTTTAATTACTTGATGAATAAATATCAGGTAATCATATTCTTTTTTCTCAAGACCGATTCGAGCAAAATCAATTACAAAAAAAATTAAAT
>CAUUCV010000046.1:0-5866 GCA_963543745.1 uncultured Candidatus Saccharibacteria bacterium
GGTATAGGTTATAGAACTCCTGCTGAAATGTTGCATAGGTTCTGAATGTTGTATGAAAATTACCCCCTCCGGAAGGAAGGGGTGGTTAGGATTGGTTTAGATTAAGACCAGAGACGTAGGTCCGATAAGATATCGCGAAACCATGTAAGCTTTCTTTTTTCACGTCGCAAGGTGTAGGGCTTAACTGGCTCTGGAGGTATTGGAGGTAAATTACTGAAAAGCTCTGGATAAACTACGGATATCTGGGTTCTGAATGCGTAGTTAACCATTGTGTTAAAGATTAAAACCGGAATTTCTTCTCCGCCAAAAGTGATTAGGAAGGGATCACCAAAACACGCATCGACGACAAACTTAGAGGATCTTCTTCTCACATGATTTTTGATGATTTGGCGTTTTTCCAGCGTCGTAAAATTGATACGACGAATATGGGCTGGAGCGTCAAGCTGTCTAGTGTATCGACGATTTTCGATTTTTAGCACGTCTAGATCTTGAAGAATCTCCAATTGGGTAGCAATCTTAAGTCCTTGAAAATGGAAGCCTGCAGGAATTTCTGCTTCGTCGATTCGCTTAGTCAGCAGGTCGTTAATAAGGGTATAGATTGGTAAATTAAGAGTCTTATTGTCCGGATGGATGCTGTGTTTAATAGACCATGCATTGATTATTCTAATTTTGCCTGCCATGATGTCCTCGTAGATTTGATTTTTACTGAGCAATATGGTGTTCACCTCTCTTTCTGAAAGATGTGATGTCCTAACTTAAAGTACATATTCGTCGGACGAGATACAGATTAATTTTAGCTTATTAGGCGAGTATTTTCAAATTATTAATAAAAGTGTCCGGTTGTAGATCATAAAGTATTCTATACTATTGTTGAAGTTTTGAGTTAATACGTGGGTTTTGCTTTTTTGATAATCTATATTATAATAAACAAGTCTTGAATTTCATTCAGATGAACTTTGTAAAATTGGTAAAGTTAGATTATCGAAAGGGGGATTTTATGGATAATCGAAATGGAAACATGGGAATCGGTACGCCTAACCATTCTCAAAATAATGGGACGCGAAAATTATGGCAGAGATTCTTTAGGTTGCTTATTAGCTGCACCTTTGCCGTCGCTGTGGCTCGAATTTTACTTATAAATAGCGGGATTCCGCTAAGTTATATTTGGCAAGTCGTGCTTAGTTGTATTTTTGGTAACTTATTAGCTACTGCCGACATTAATTCCACGGGAATTTATCTCTCCAGATATGGAATGAATGCGCCTAACTATGGAAATCGAACTAAAGTTTTTCTACTTTTAAGGATTACCTTAATCGGTGCTACTATAGTATTGAGGTCATTTAGGCTGATTGATACCACGATACTTGCCGTGATAGTAATTTTTGTTATTGTTTTGCAATGGTTCGCTAGAATTTATGATGATCGCAGGTCGTTGATTACCGGAGAGGAAGTCTGGTGTGTTTCGCGTCGAGAGTGGATACCCACAATAATTTTACTTGTGGTTTTAAACTTAACTTTCGGCTTATCTTCAGTGCTTTGTCTTTTGATTATGTTCTTGTATTCAATTGTACTTTATTGCTTCTAACTTACCGATGCCCCTTCTGGATTCAGAAGGGGTTTTTCATAAAAATAAGGCCAGGAGTTCTGACCTTATTTTTTTCTAGTTTATTACCAAACCTTGACTAAGATTTCACCACCGAGGCGAGCTTTGCGGGCTTCCTCACCAGTCATGATACCTTTTGAAGTCGAGACGAGGATGACACCACGACCGGATTTGACCTTTGGAAGATCATCGGCAGAAGTGTAAACACGGCGACCTGGTTTACTGACCTTGGTGATTTCATTAATACGAGCGATTTCATCAGCTTGATTAATCAAAACGTGGATGAAATTGCGTGGTTTTGCTTCTTCGATAGAGAAGTCAGCGATAAACTTGGTTTTCTTGAGACCTTCTAGTACAGCAAGCTTTAGTTTAGAAGTTGGTACAACAATCTCGTTTTTGTTGACGAGAATAGCATTGCGGATACGAGTGATAAGGTCGGCAATTTGATCTGTTGATTGTAATGACATATCTTATCCTTTCTACCAGCTACTCTTTGTTACACCAGGGATTTCACCCTTGCTTGCTTTTTCGCGGAAGCTAATACGGCTGAGACCGAAGCGGCGCATGTAGCCACGTGGACGACCGTCGAGCATATCACGATTTTTTAACCTAGTTGGGCTGGAATTTTTTGGTAGCTTCTGAAGACCTTCGAGGTCGCCAGCGGCTTTAAGTTCAGCACGCTTTGCTTTGTACTTATCGTACATTTTTTGACGCTTGAGGTCACGGAGTACTGCAGACTTTTTGGCCATGTTATTTGTTCTCCTTTTTCTCGAATGGCATACCAAATGCCTCTAATAATTTACGGCTAGCTTCTTTAGAACCGTTCTTGATGATGAAAGTAATCTCAAGGCCGTGAAGAACAGATGCGTCTTCGAAGGTAATTTCTGGGAAAACGGTTTGTTCTTTGAGACCGACAGAGTAGTTGCCTTGTTCATCAAAAGATTTGCTAGGTACGCCGTGGAAGTCACGAACGTGTGGCAAAGCGATGTTAATGAAACGGTCAACGAATTCATACATCTTGTCGTTACGTAAAGTGGTGAGGTAACCAACTGGGGCGCCCATGCCTTTACGAATTTTGAAGGTAGCAATAGATTTCTTTGCTAGTCTAGAGGTGGAAGCTTGACCGGTAATCTTAGCAAGAGTAAGAGCTACGGTTTCAGTGTAGTGCTTATCTTCACGCTTTTTACCAACACCACAAGATACAATCACTTTTTCAAGATTTGGTACTTGGTTGATGTTCTTGATGTTAAGCTCTTTTTCTAGGTCTTTTACGATTTTGTCTTGGTATAAGACTTTCAAACGTGGGGTATATTCAGCCATGATTATTTCCCTTCTTTCTTGAGATTGGAAAGATCGATACCGACGTGAATATCTTTCTTACCACCCTTTGGATTAAATTGAGTGGCTTTGATGTGGCGCTCGCGAATGCCGATACCTTCGATCATTGCTTTGTGAGCGGCACGATCCATTTTGACGATTTTACCAGTCTGACCTTTGTGGTCGCCGGCAATGATTTTTACCATATCGCCAGATTTCAAATTCTGTGCCATATTATAGAACCTCCGGTGCTAAACTGATAATCTTGTTGAAGCCGAGTTCACGAAGCTCGCGTGGGACTGGTCCGAAGACACGGGTACCCTTTGGAGTTTTGTCGTCGTTAACGATGACGGCGGCGTTGTCGTCGAAGCGAATGGTAGAACCATCAGCACGGCGAATTTGACCACGAGTACGAACGATAACGGCACGAACTACTGCTTTTTTCTTAATATTGCCTGTAGGAGATGCGTCCTTTACGCTGGCGGTGACAATGTCACCAACACGAGCGTAACGAGCGCGAGTTCCACCGAGGACACGGATTACGCCAAGTTCCTTGGCTCCGCTGTTATCTGCGACAGCTAATCTAGTTTCCTGTTGAATCATCTTAGTTTTCCTCTCCTTCTTGATCGCCAGTAACTTCAGACTTTAATTCGACTGAATCGTGAGACTTTTCAAGAATTTTGACGAGTTTATAGGTACAAGTCTTTGAGTAAGGACGGCAGGCGATGATCTCAACCTTATCACCAAGCTTAGCCTCATTTGCTTCATCATGAGCGGTGTACTTACGGGTGTGTGAGTACTGCTTGTGATAAAGTGGGTGAGTTTCACGGCTGGTAATGGAGACGGTGATGGTCTTATCGCGCTTATCAGAGGTAACTACTCCTTGAAGTGTTTTTGCCATACTTAGGCTCCCTTTCCTTGATTAATTAAAGTTAGTGCTTTAGCGATTTCTTTGCGCAAAGCTTTGATACGATGTGGATTTTGCAAGGTACCTTCGTAGAGCCCACGCTTAGCTTCGAGAAGCTCTTGCTTCAACTCAGCGACGGTTTTAACCTTGGCGGTTTCAGTTTTCTTGTCTGCCATGATTAAATTTCACCTTTCCTTACAAATTTACAACGTACTGGAAGTTTGTGAGAGGCAAGACGAAGAGCTTCTTTTGCCTGTTCTTCAGTGACTTCAGCCATTTCGAACATCACAGTACCAGTTTTAACTTTAGCTACGTAAAATTGTGGTTCACCTTTACCAGAACCCATTTTCACATCAAGAGGTTTCTTGGTGACAGGGGTGTGTGGGAAGATGCGAATCCAAATTTTACCACCACGCTTAATGTAGCGGGTAATAGCTTGACGGGCAGCCTCGATTTGGCGGGAATTGATACGTTCATTGTCGAGAGACATGAGACCGAATTCACCAAAAGCGACAGTGTTACAGCGAGTAGCTACGCCATCATTTTTGCCTTTTCTAACCTTACGGTGCGCAACGCGACTTGGAAGTAAAATAGCCATATTTATTTTTCTCCCTTATAAATCCAAACCTTAACACCTACGATACCGGCGATGGTTGGAGCGTGATGACAGTGAAAATCGATGTCAGCGCGGAGAGTATGTAGAGGAACTGAACCCTCGATGAATTTCTCACGGCGAGACATTTCGGCGCCATTAAGACGGCCAGAAACTTCGACACGAACACCTTTAGCGCCAGCGGTCATGGTAGACTGAGTAGCCATCTTGACGGCGCGGCGGAAGTTCATACGCTTACCAAGTTGGAAACCGATATTTTCAGCAACGAGCTTGGCGGATAATTCAGGTTTCTTAACTTCTTCCACGTTGAGGCGGATTGGTTGAGAAACGAATTTTTCCAATTCTTTCTTTAATTCATTAATACCAGCACCTTGTTTGCCGATAACTGCACCAGCCTTGGCGGTACGGATAGTAACCGTGGTAAGGTTGTCGGTGCGTTCGATTTCGATGCGGGCAATGGTTGGGCGAGCTTTGAAACGGTTTTCAATAGTCTCGCGGATCTTGACGTCTTCGATTAACCATTTTTTGAAATCAGTGTTTTTGGTGAACCATTTGGAGGCCCAATCTTTACTGATCTGAAGGCGATAAGAAACCGGGTTTACTTTTTGACCCATTACTTGTCCTCCTTAGCTGATTCTTTTTTAGCTTTTTCTTCGCCAGCTACTTCAACGAAGATGTTGCTGCTAATCTTCTCAAATGGAAGTGCGCGACCGCGTGATGCAGGAACAAAACGACGGATGCGAGTACCAGCAGTAACAGAGATGCGAGCGATGCGAATAGTCTTAGGGTCAATTGAAACACCAGAGTTAATGAGGTTAGCTTTGGCAGAATCAATAGCCTTCATGACTGGACGTGCAGCGCGGCGTGGGGTGTGTTCTAGAATCACAAGAGCATCAGCGACGTAGCGATCGCGAACGAGGCTAGCGACGATATTAGTCTTGCGTGGCATAGAATCTACACCTTTAATGTAAGCGTGTGCAAAATGAGTGGACATTATTTACCTCCCTTTACATCAGCTTTTTTACCACCATGGCGTTTGAATTTGCGGGTTGGGGCAAATTCACCAAGCTTGTGTCCGACCATATTTTCGGAAACGAAGACTGGAACGTGGACTTTGCCGTTGTGAACAGCGACAGTGCGACCAACCATTTCTGGGAAGATGGTAGAGTGGCGAGCCCAGGTTTTAATCACGGTGCGATCTTCAGCGGAGAGAGCTTTGATCTTCTTTTCGAGTTTAAAATCCACGAATGGACCTTTTTTAAGGCTACGAGACATAGATTATTTCCTCTTTCCTTCGTGACGACTACGCACGATCATTTTATTAGTTTTCTTATTGTGACGAGTGCGGAAACCGAGAGTGAGCTGACCCCATGGAGTACGAGGAGCCTTACCGGTACCGTGACGACCACCGTCACCACCACCGTGT
>CAUUCV010000047.1:0-5822 GCA_963543745.1 uncultured Candidatus Saccharibacteria bacterium
TTCAGCGACAAGCCATATCTAGATTAATCCAATCTTTTACTCAAACTTCAAGAAGTTTTCTAAAGTTCTAACACCCTCTGTCTGTTTAGTTCGCTATGTTTTCATCTCATGCTAGCCAGAAAAAATAACCTCATCAGAGGTTATCTTTTCTATTTGTTGCGCTTGCGCTTTTCGCTATGCTTGTGATTGTTATTACGATTCAATTTAGAAATCACAATCTTTTTCTTTTTAACTGCCATATTTTCTCCATGCAGAATTAGTAAAATATTTTGTATATTATAGCATATTTTCAGAAAAAAGAGACGCGAGAAGCGTCCCTTTTTGACAAATTTTTCAGAACTTGAATTAATCATGGTATTTTTTGAATTTTCGGTCGGAATTCAGATCTATAGCCAATCATAAATTTTTAGATTTTCAGATCACCTTAACTCGGTTGCTTTTTAAAATTTTGCTTAAATTCGAGAATTAATGGCAACTCGCTCCTGCGCCCGATACTTGCGGCAATCTCGGAAACTAATTCACCAATCGCCAGAAACGCTCCCATCGTATCAGCCTCTTGTAGAGTCTCGTCGATCGCGTCCTTGATGCTAGTGATAATCCAAACCATCTTAGTGTCAAACGCAAACACTCGCTCCGTATCCACCAGCTCCGCCATTTTGAGCTGCATCTCTCGCTTCAGGTATTGCTCCTGATAATAATCCTTCAGATTACGAATCTTGCTCCGCTGTTCATTAATTTTCGGCTGCGCCACATAAGTATCGCAAGTTTTCACTGGTGGCATCTTCGCTTCGTTCATAATCACATTCCAGTGCCCACCCAGCTTAATCGAAAACGGCGAGGTGCTGAGAATTTTGGATTCCGACGGTTGGTATTTGATATTCACCTTCTGAAAATCCAGTAAACGACCAACCATCTCCGAAAACGCCGTATACGCCTGGCTCAGGGAATTAAGACTTACATCAATCCACTCTCGCTCGGTCTCGGCGTCAATCATTTCGCCTTCACGCTTAGCTAATTTCGAAGAATAAACCAGCACCGAATTATGCACTAATTCAATATTTAGCGCCTTCGCCAAAAAATAGTCATAATCCAGAAATAACTTCACCGCCGCGGTCAAATCCTCTCCGATCAAAATCCAATAATTCAAAAAATGATCCGGTCGAATTACTTGGCGAATGAAATTAATTGAATCCTTCACCTTCCCGAGGCTCTGTTTTAGCCGCGGCACCGTGTAATAAATCACCTGCATACAGCCACTTAACTCCTCGTAAGCTTTTTGCTCATCCGGTTCGTAAACATCTTTCATGTGCAGCGCAGAATGATAATTATCGTCCAGCGTCCTCAATTTTTGATACAAGCCATCCGTGTAATAGAGAAAAGCTTGCATCTGATTCACCATTTCTTTTTCGTGATCAATCAGTTTGTTTAGGTCGGCATTAAAATCCACCAGGTCAGCATCTTTCTTTTTCATGTTCCCCTCCTTAGAAAAAATGTCAATTTTAAGTTACTCTTGTCAAACAAGACAAATATATTATAGCTGATTATCCACCCCTTGTCTAATCTGTTAATCCGCCTAAAATTCTGAACCTGCTTATGTTATAATTAAGCAAATGAATGAAGTACAAATCCAGGCAGCTAGGCGTGAAAATGAGGAAGAGGCCACCTCTCGCCGTTCGCTGACCCTTAATATCCCATACCTCGATATGCGCCCACTTGAAGAGCGTCTACCCCTGGTATTCGGCCTAATTGATATTCCTAAAATGCATAGCGACTACGTTCTGCCTTTGCAAAAAGGTGGCGCTGGGGAACCCTACCAATTCCTCGTCACTTCTCAGACTCCACGTAGCACGATTAAGGATCTCACTGATCGTTTTAACGTCAATGGTGACGGCGTCGATTTCTTCTTGATTTCGAATAGTGGTTATCAGGCCATGATGTTGCGCTACGATCCACCGAAAGAAGTGCATTATGACGATATTAAAATTGCCAGCGAGGGTGACTCTGAGACTATCGCTTCGGTTTCTCAAATCTTGAACTCCGTCGGTACTGATAAGGTCTTCGATTTCTTACTCGATCAGGCAGACAAACTCGGGGCTTCCGATATTCACATCGAAAATCTGCGTGACAATATTCGCATTCGTATGCGTGTCGATGGTATTTTGCACCCAGTGGCCAATATCGAGCGTGACCGCTACCGTGTCTTCATGGGCGAACTGGGTTCGCGCGCCGGGGTTTCTTCCGCGGCTACCACTCCACAATCCGGCCACATGCAAAAAGATATTTTCCGTGACGGCTCTTCACATCTCTTGAATATTCGTGTTGAAACCGTGCCAACCATGTATGGACAGGATGCTGTGCTGCGTCTCTTTAATTTCGATGAATCTTTGCTTAATCTCGATCTCTTGGGCCTTTCCGAATCTGAACTTGCCGCTATTCATGATGTGGTTTCACATCCCCGCGGTCTCGTCCTCATGGTCGGTCCGACCGGTTCTGGTAAATCTACCACGCTTTACTCTATGCTAAACGCTCTAAATAGTACCAATCGCAAGATTATTACTCTCGAGGATCCGATCGAATATGGTATCTCTGGTGTCTCGCAGATTCCAGTCAATACTACCCAAGGTGGTTCTTTCGCGGATGGCCTCCGTAGTATTCTGCGTCTCGACCCAGATGTCGTGATGGTGGGTGAGATTCGTGATGCCGATACTGCGAAGACGGCGATTCAGGCTTCGATCACTGGTCACTTAGTTCTAAGCTCCTTTCATGCCAATTCTACTGCCGCCGCTTTTTCCCGTATGATCGACCTCATCGGTACCAACCCAATCTTCTCCAGCTCAATTCGTATGGTGATGGCGCAGCGTCTAGTGCGTGTGCTTTCCGAAAACAAGAAATCTTATCAGCCAGATGAAGCTACTCGTAAGTACGTCTTGAATGTTCTCTCGAATCTCTCGGACGAAGTGATTAATCAGCAACTCGGCTTCACTTTTGACCCTAATAATTTTGTACTCTATCAAGCGGTCCCAACCGGTATCGAAGATCCGTTCGGTTACAGTGGCCGTAAGGTAATTATGGAACAATTAATCGTCACCGAAGAGGTGCAAAAATTCATTCGCGGTGATGTCGAGGATATTAATACCGACCTCATCGAAAAAACCGCCCAAAAAGCCGGTCTTATCACTCTTGAACAAAAAGGTATTTTCGCCTGTCTTCGTGGGGAAACCACCCTCGATGAAGTCTCGCGTGTAATTTAAGGAAAACTATGTCAGAAGAATCAAAATTCAATCCCCAAGAAGCAGAATCTCAGAATCAGGCTCCAATTAGTCATACCTCCGCCGATGATATTTTTTCGCGTCCCTTTGTGCCGGATGCTCCCGAGGAAGCGCCTACCCCTGAAAGTGATTTTGTCGAACCGACCACCCCTTATGGTACACCGCCAGAATTACTGGAAAGCATCGATAATTCCAGTGAACTTCGTGAAAAGAAAAAGAATAATGCCGAACCGATTGCCCTGGTTGCTTCGATTTTGGCCGTCTTTTTCGCTGGTCTTTCGCTCTATGCTTTTATCGCCATGGGTGCCAGTAATGCCAAAAATTCCAAACTCATCACGAATTTTCAAAACGACTTGAAGCATAGCGACGAAATTATTGCTCAGTATGAATCCGCTACCAAGACTAAGGTGGTGAATTCCGATTCAAAGTCTGATGGCTCCGATACTGGTGATAAAAATGAGAAAACTCCCTCTGATCGTAAGCCACAAATCGTCAAATGGAATGATTTAAATATTAATTTTAATCAGCTCGTTACTACAGTGGGTGATAATTACACTATTACCGGTGGTCGCATCGTCACTAATTCCGATGGCACCAAGGTTTATGCTAAGCTTAGTCGCGTAAAAACCGAAAATAACCCAAACGATCCAAATCCCCTTAATCCGAATCGTACCATTTATTCTGGCGCGGTCTCTACAGATATTTACGAGCGCGACCTACCTGGTGGTTCTTGGAAATATGTCGCACCATTCGCCACGGAATCGAAAGAAAAGTGCGATAATTTGCCAAAAAATCTCCAAGATGCTATTCTCACCTTAGACACTTACGAGCCGACCGATGCTACTAAGTACCAGTGTCAGCTCTGACCTCTTCCATTTTCTCTAAAACTATGTTAAAATAAACCAAGTTTCTAAATAATAAAGGTAAAATATGAGTTTTCAAATCTTGAAAAATATTGCTGACGCTCAGAAAAAGAAAGCTGTTGTCGATGTTCGTTCTGGTGATACTGTGAAGGTTACCCAGAAAATCAAAGAAGGCGACAAGTTCCGTTTTCAGATTTTCGAAGGTGTTGTAATTCGTGTTGATCGTAAAGAATCTCACACTGCTCGTATCGTTGTGCGTAAAATCGCCTCTGGTATCGGCGTTGAAAAATCTTTCCTTCTTCACAGCCCATTGGTAGAAAAAATCGAAGTAGTCAAGCGTGCTAAGGTTCGCCGCAACTACCTCTCTTACCTCCGCCACCGCTCAGGTAAGTCTGCTCGTCTCGTCGCTCGCGACTTTGACCGTGCCGCTGTCAACACTTTGAAAGAAGAAAAAGTTGAAGCTGCTGAAGCTGTCGCTGAAACCGCCGAAGCCACTGAAGCCTAAAATGAAAACAATCCCGTAAGGGATTGTTTTTTTGTCTCTCGAATTACCGATTATTCGTCAAGCTCGAACCACTCTTCCAGCTTAAAGTCCTTTCCGACTGCCGCCACCGCCAAAATCGGTGTAAAGTCGGCATATTCCGGATGTGTCGCTAGGAATCCTGCTACCGCCAGATGCATTTTTTGCTGTTTTTTCTTATCAATAAAATCTAACCCCGCACCGAAATCACTACCTCCCCGGTATTTTACCTCTGTGAAGTAAAGTGCTTTATCCTTCTTGGAAATAATATCTACCTCAAATAATTTTGTTTTATAATTTCT
This sequence comes from uncultured Candidatus Saccharibacteria bacterium, assembly GCA_963543745.1. Classification (GTDB taxonomy): domain Bacteria; phylum Patescibacteriota; class Saccharimonadia; order Saccharimonadales; family Saccharimonadaceae; genus Nanosyncoccus. The sequence continues at coordinate 4,955 of CAUUCV010000047.1, forward strand.
CGCGACAATTTCATGACCAGATGTCTCTAGGTAATCCACTACGACTTGTTCGCCCTGGTCACCCAGCTGCTTGCTAGTAATCTTGTTTGTGATCATCTGCCCACCCTGGTCGCCCAGCTGTTTGGTGGTTGTTTTCTGCTCGTTGATAGTTTTCTGTTCGGTAGTGGTTTTACTTTCTGCAATCTCCCGCACTGGGCGAAAACTACGGCGATGCTCCGGTGTTAGGCCGAATTCTTCCATGGCTTTTTGGTGCGCCGCCGTGCCATAGCCGACGTGCTTGCCGAAGCCATATCCTGGATAAACTGCGTCTAATTCCGCCATATATTTATCTCGTTCCACTTTCGCGAGAATACTGGCGGCCGAAATTTCCTTGACTAGAAAATCGCCTTTCTTTAAAGTCGAGACATATTTTTCTAGCTTCGTCCCCACCAAAAAATTCATGGTGCCATCAATAATAATTTCCGAAAAGGGAGCCTTGGTCTTTTGAATTTGTTCCACTGCTCGCCTCGTCGCGAGTCTCAAAGCTTCACTTAGTCCAATCTCATCAATTTCCGCACTACTCACCCAGCCGGTCGCCGCCGCTAAGGCCTTTTCTTTAATTAGTATGTAAAACTCTTCACGACGTTTTGCAGATAATTTTTTCGAATCGGTTAATTTTTCAATCCACTCTGCATTCTCGGAATTTCGCCAGTCACCCAAAATACAGGCGCCAATCACTAGTGGCCCCGCATACGGTCCGCGCCCCACTTCGTCAATCCCTAAAATCATGGCTTAGCTCCTAATATTTTTGCATTATTGAAATCTCCGCACCTCTTTGGCGGCTGTTTTTTGTTTTTACTTCCAAATCAACTCTAGAGATTACTTGCTA
>CAUUCV010000048.1:0-5719 GCA_963543745.1 uncultured Candidatus Saccharibacteria bacterium
GGGGTGGCGGATTTGACAGAAATCCGTGAAATGTATGCGGATATTGTGGTGCAATCAGACGAAAATGGAGTGAAAGAATTGGGATTTCAAACGAAAAAAATCGCACGAAAATTTGTTAAACTAACTTCGCAATTGTCTTTATTTTATCGTGAGGATCGAACGCGCTACTCAATGCAGTTTCTTGCCGATATTTTGAAGAAAATGAGTGAATCTGGAAGGATTTCGGTGGCAGATTTATATCAATTAAAAGAATCGGAAGTGATTGAAATGATTTTAGCTTCAGATTACTGTGATGCTTTTTTAGCTTGGCAGAAGGCGAAGAAAATAAAGAAGGCAAAAAGTTTTGAGCAACGCCCGGACGGAGTGTACGTAGTGAACTGCCAGGCGAAAGTGCGCTATATTGATCCGTTATGGCAAGGTGAACGGATGTCGAAAGCTTGTAAAATTGCAAAGGGTTATATTGAAAAAAATTTGGCCTATAAAATGGAGGGATATTTGTATCTTCCGGGAGTAAGATTAACATAAAAAGCCCCGGTTAAGTCCGAGGCTTGTTTTTTTGGGGAACTAGTGATCTGAGTTATTCTCCATGAATTTTTTGGCAAAATCATAGTCTATCGCATTGTAGCGTGATGGGTCACCGTACTCAAGTAGCATTTTTCGATTAACTAATTTACTACCCGAGTCGCTGAGGTAAGCTAGGGTAAGCCAATCGATTGGGTCTTCATACTGCAATCTCGCGTAGTTGGCTTCTTTGGTTAATTCTTCAATGTCACCCCCAGCTGGCAGATAATTGAGATCGATAAAATCTTTGAGGATTAGACCATGGTAATTAACTTTGCTTATAATATACGGAAGTCCAGTAAAGTGAATGAAATCACGTATAGAGATGGCTTTCGGCAGATTTGCTAGAGTTTTTTCAGGCTTTATGCCGAGATAATCGTCACAGTGAAGGTAAATCCAAGGCTTGGAGTATTCTTTAGGTTTAATACCAATAACAGGCCACCTATTGGACGGGTCCTCAATAATGTCGTCGATAAGGTCAGCAATATATAGCAGACTTGACTCATCGATGAACTTTACTGGAATGATTTTATTGATCATTTCGCGAATTTTCCATGAATCAATACCATTAGAGTAAAAGAAATAGAGTATCTTAAATAAGGTATCTGGATATTCCGCACTACCTAAGATGAGACTTTCAGATAAGTCAAATGTGACTTGGACAGAAACGCCATTAATGATCAGGTCGTTAATCTCGTCGAACGAACAGGGCTCGAGACTATCATCATGAATTGCAATTAAGTCCATATCTGCGCCCAAGGAATGAAGGCGATGTAGGTCTATCTTACCGTGTCCTCCAGGAATAGAGCGGACAATTTGATCAATATCTAAGTGTGCGCCGGCATCTTGGAGTGCTTCGAACTGCTCAATAATATCTAATGGATGTAAAACTTGAACAATTTCCTCTAGGTCGACGCCAGCTTCATGCATTTTAGGCCAATGCTTGGCCAAAAAACTGTAGGCTGAACTTAATTTTTTCTCGTCTTCTGATTCCTGAATGCATTTTTGTAAAGCTTGGAAAGTGCCACACCAGAAATTCTGACTTAATTTTTCATAGGTGAGTGATGCAGTGTCCTTTAAGATGTGTAATTTGTTAATGATATTCATATACCCCTCCTTGAATTAATCATTGAATAATAAGCCGACGTATTGATACTTATGAGACGGCTGCTTCTTGAAGACATTGTAGTCAAAATCACTAACATCCAGTAGTTCAAAACGATGTTTCTGCTTGGCGTTAGGATACTTGACCGGATCCAATTCCTCAAAGAACTTCTCGTACGAACGAACATGGAGTTGAAGATCGTCATAAAGTGCCAAATAAACTACTTCTCTTTCTCCGGTGTCATTATTGATGGCAGTATCGATGAGGAGATAGGATTCTCCCTCGAAATGATGATAGATACCACGCGTTTTGTACCTTGGATTGTGGATGAATTCTTTTTCTTCCATAACAATTCCCCTTTCTGTAAAAGAGCTCGCAAAAATTTGCGCGAGCTAAACATGAGTTTAACGGCTATATTATGGCAGAGTATATGGGGTTTGTCAAGGTGTTGTACTTGCGGTATTTTGTAGGTGATGTGGTTTACATTGACATATTACCATAAGTATGTTAAAATATGTTGATTAGCTTTATCGCTAAGTGGTTGACCTCGTAACGTATGTCGAGGTGGTTCTTTAATAAGGAGGTGTTGTATGCACAGTGAAGCAAGAAATAGTGATTCATTGGTGTTTGAAGTAATGAATGGACCAAGTAGGGACCGCATTCATATTGCAAACATGTATGCTTTTGATCAAAATATGTCTATTGATCTGGAATTTAAAGTAGTTTTCGCAAAACGAGAAAATCCAGCTGGTGGAACGACGCGAGATTTTATGGCATTGAAAAATCTGCAAATCATGGGGGTGGTTCACACCGATCGCACTGGTTATGATTTTAATATTCAGGGAACTTGCGATGCGGATGTGAAATCTCCGATGAACAAATGTAATGCTTATCGAAATTTTCGTTTTTCGATGGATTACAATGCGAAGCTTCGAACAGGGGCCTTGAGATTAAAGCCAATGAGGTTTTAGGTGATGCTTGGATGTACTAACTATTCTCGATGTCAGTAGTTTTTTGATTTTAAGAGTTTTTAACTTAGAAAGGTGGGGAGATGATTAAAAATTACTTACCACATGTTTGCAGAATTTTGGATGACAATGATGAAATACTAACGACATACCAACCAGAGGAGGGGGCGATTGAAATTGAGGCAAAAAGTATGCTACGTGAGCATATCGGAGTGGTGCCAATTTTCCAAATAGTGTTCTCGCAGATGGTGGGTCTGCCAAGTTATAAAGAGGGGGTGTTTTACATCGTAAAACCAACTGTGGTGCGGGCGGCCAAGGATCTCGGTCGAACAATTGATGATCTATATCTACCAGTGTTTCCAGTTACGGATGACGAGGGGATGCTGATCGGTTTTAGGGGGCTATCTTCTGCACGTGACTTATAATACATTTACCTTCGGGCTCGGATTTATTCCGAGCCTTTTTTATGAAAAAAATCCCCGGCGAACCGAGGATTTTTGAGTGATGAAAGAGGATAAGAAATCGAAGATTAGAAAAATCGATTTTAGAGAATCTGAAATTTAGGCTTCTTTCTGATTGAGAACTTTAGCGTATTTGATGCGTTTATTTTTCGATAAATCGCATTGCTTAAAAAGTTCCATGAGGTTTTCCCGATTAATATTGGTGGCACCATGCTCAAGCAGGGCAACGCCAATTCGAAGTTTATCATCTGGTGGACAAAACAGGTTATCATGTTCAAATTTTTCAGCCAGTAGATCAATCTGGCCACCAGATACGAGGTAATTCTTGGTAAGGAATTTCTCAAAATCGCAACCATATCTAGTGGCGATGTAAATTTGCTGAATATTAAGATAACCGAGAAATTGAGTGGTGGTAATAGTGGGTGGCAGTTTCTTAAAATTGGGTTCTGGGTCGAAGAAACGCAGAAAGTTACCAGTGACCCAAATTGGTCGATAATCGTCGAGATTGATACCGAAGATGGTCCAATCGAGCGGATCAGCGGCTATGATACTGTCGAGTATTTTTGGATTGCAGTGATCTTTAATCCAGGCGGCAATGAGGCCGGGTGAAAGATTTTGCTGATAGAAAAAATGGAGCAGGCAATAAACATTAGCAGGTTTTGGAGATTCCTTAGTGAGGAGCTGGTTGGCCATTACGAAAATCGTCGTGAGGTTGACTCCGAGGACGCGCATTTCGGCGCATTGAACTTCGAGATCATGCTTAGTTTCGATCTTATAGCAGTTCATGGCGATAGTGTCGATATCGACACCGCGTTGCTGAAATTTTTTGAGGTTTCTCAGGATAAAATCACGGCCTTTGATTTGAATTAACTGGTACATTAATTCATAAGAATCGACATGGACCTTAGAGGCTTTGACTTTGTCGTAGTGACGCCAGATGTAGCTGGGGCTAAGTAGTTCCCTAACCTCGCTGGGGTTGGCGCCGGCCGCTAGAAGTTCGGACCAGATGGTTTGTGAAATGCGATAAACTCTGCCGCGCTCTGCTTTAGTGCGGGCAAGTGTCATGGCGGTGTAGAGCGCATCGTGTAGGTCAAGATAGCGCTTAACATAGGCGGGAGTACGACAGACTCTGGGCAGTTCCTGGAAACTAGATTCCGCGATTTGAAACATAATTTGGAATTTTTGACTCATATTTTCCCCTTTCATTTTGTAAAAGAACGTGTAATAGATACAAAGTTTCCATTTATTATCACATGAGATGCTTATTTTGTCAAAATAAGCGTAGATGGAGAGCATGAAAGGTGGCTATGATTTTTTTGTGAAGAGGCGGGGTTCATGAAGCATAAGCTTATAGTATAATGGAAGAATGAATCATAATTTGGCGCCAAAAGGCTTGGAAAAAGCGGAAGAGCAGGAGGTAAACGATAATTACCTGAAGTTGATGGCGGCGCTGAAAGATGTGGAGTTCTTGGGGGAGAAAAAGATGAAAGCCGAAGCAGAGCAGGTTGAAGCTGTGAGTGATTTTGACCTTGAGGGGATTTTGGGTCGCAAGGAAAAATTGGCATCAGCTACAGAGAAGGAACGTAGTCAAGAATACTTAATCCGAGAGAGACATGAGATTATTTGCGACCGTGACCATATCGAAAATCAACGAGTGGATGTGGTAGAAAATCTGGAAAATCAGACTTTGGAATACCGATTTAAGCTACGTGAGCCTTTGATGGAAATTTCAGAATTGGGGCAGAAATTACGTACAGAATCACGCGAAAAAGACGGCGTGGCGGAGCTTAAAAGTGGTACTTCGGTGCGCCTCGGAGAAATTACTTATCATGATTTAGAATCGAAGCGTGAATTTCGACTCTGCGATGCCTTAGTGTTTGAAAAAAATGGGATTAAGGTGTCTTTGGCGGATGCTACGGCGCGGGAACTGGGTGACGGAGTGATTTCACGGAAGCGTAATACTAGTAATCTGGTACGGGCGGCGATTGGTTTAGTGCAAATGGAAGTGCCAAAAACGATAGATGAGACCGCGGCGAAGCAAACGATGGACGAAATTTTTAGGCAGGACCTCGGAGTGGAAGATGCACTAGGCGAAGTTTCGGAGATGGCGGAGCGCGATTATAAAATAGCGAGACTGAAGTGGCAGTATAAACTAGATGATCTGGATGCAGCACAATTAGAGCGTGCGGAGAAATTGACGCGCAAAGAGGTTTTTCCGGGTTATTCGACCTTTGTGGAATCTGGGAAACATAATGAGTATTTAGCGGAATATGGTGAGGATACGCGAGCGGTGCATATGCTGAATTCGATGAGCGTGGACTCGGTTTATCGGGTGTTAACTACGGGCTTGATGAGTACGACCGAGCGGTTCAGCCGAGGAGTGGTGAAAAATGGAATTTCCTCGGTACTGGATATCGATTCGGGGGGTGCGGACAATGTATTTACTAGGATTATGAATGCGGAGCAACGCAGTAAAATTCAGAATCATGCGGTGGTCTTAAAGCCGGAAATTTTTGATCGCACAGATTGGTATGCCTATAATGTGGATTCTTATGGTTCGACGAATGAGGCGCACTTTGCCGGGAGATTGGCGCCGGAGGAGATTTTTCAGCGCACTATGGGTG